>DASYTA010000289.1:0-10533 GCA_036002745.1 Cyclobacteriaceae bacterium
GTAGCACCAAGAGCGAGCAACGATGTTTTGGCGATAAATGATCTTCGATTGGATTTAGTCATGGTTTTGAATTATTCATCAATTTTAAAAAAATGTATTCAATCAATGAATTTATGTTGAATGATTATTTTTGTTTATTCGGGGTGTAGTACAGCCCGGTAGTGCGCCCCGACAGAGTCGGGGAGGTCGGAGGTTTTGAAAAATGGACAAAGTATATTCTACGTACATAATTGAATCCGAAAAGACGGAAAATTGGTATTACGGACATTCGGATAATTTAGAAAGAAGGTTGAACGAACATAATTCAGGGCAAACAAAATCAACTAGAGGAAAAGGACCATGGAGATTAATTTTCGAAAGGCCATTCGCTACGAAGTTAGATGCTAACCGATTTGAGTTGAAATTGAAGAAATTGAAAAATAAGGAATATATAAAAAGAAATTATAATGAATTTTTCTTCGGGGTGTAGCACAGCCCGGTAGTGCGCTACGTTCGGGACGTAGAGGTCGGAGGTTCGAATCCTCTCACCCCGACTTAACCATCAACTCAATTTCTCAATTACAGCCGAGGCAACATCTTTTGCAGAAGAAGGATTCTGCCCCGTAATAAGATTGCCATCGACAACAACTTTTGCGCAAAATGGTTCTTCCTTACAATAAATGGCTCCTTGTTTTATTAAAGCTTTATCCAGCAAAAATGGTATCACCGTACCTAAGTGATGCCCTTTTCTTTGTTCTTCTTCTTCAGTAAAGCTTGTCACTTTTTTACCATCTAGTAAGTTTTTTTTGTTTGAAAGAGTCACGTTTAAAAGAGCAGCTGGTCCGTGGCAAACGGCAGCAACAATTTTACCGCTTTCATAAACTTTTGCAATTATTTTTTTAACCACGGTATTATCAACCATGTCAATCATCGGGCCTAATCCACCAGGAAAGAAAATCGCATCATAAGATTCAGCATTTACATTTTCTAGTTTATGACTGAAATTTAGTCTTCTGAAACCATTACTATTTCTGAACAAATAGGAATTTTTATGGTCTTCATCATATCCATCTTCTGGAGGAGAATCTCCATTTATGCTGGCAAAGTCGACTGTGTACCCGGCTTTTGTAAATTCAAAATAAGGGTCAGCTACTTCAGAAAATTCGTAACCTGTTTTATTATTGTTTGAACCGATTTTATCGGTGCTCGTGATTATAAATAGTATATGTTTCATTTTTTTTGTTAGGATAATATGCGATAGAAAATAAAACAGTCTATCCTCATCAAGTTATGAGGATAGACTGTTGGGTTTTAATAAGCAATGTTAGCTTTTATGGCAACTCCTAATTCAGCATTGGTATAGGCTTTACCATTTACACCCCAGGAACCATCTACAGCGTGTAAAACATTCACGAATACATTTTTCTTTGTAATCTTCCCATTTGATAATTCGACAACGATAGCAGTTGCCTCTTTAACATAGTCGTTTAGAATTTCTTGAGTAGCAAATCCAAACGAGGGAACCTTCCATTCAATGAATACTGCTGTTGATGGAGAACCTCCGGAAAAAATGTTTTCGTGAGGAACAACATTCAGACTTCCGATTACCACGGGAGTCATAAATTTATTGCCGGTCAATCCGTGCAATTTCAACATCAATGTAGACAGCTTTGGCACTACATTTTTTTCAGCTTCGGTAGTAAATATACCCCGAGTAGCAGTTACTGTAATTGGCATAATTTTTATTTTTTAATTGACAACGACGTTGTTGTCAGCGAGGCAAAGGTGAGCAGCGCGAGAAAGATAATCGTTGATATAAGGCAACGTTTTAGAGTTTTGCCTTTAATCTGCTTAAGGTAGAATTTGTCATACCTAAATATGATGCTACAGACTTGCTTGAAATTCGAGTTAGCAAATTGGGCTCATGTTCCAACACCCATTTAAGTCTGTCAATGCCTTCCATTCCAAGAAATATATACACTCTCATTTGCGAATGGATGAAAGCAAACTCCATAAACTTATGATACAAAATTGAAAATTCAGGGAAGGTTTGGCATGCTTTATAAAAATCATCCCTATTGATAATTAATAACTCAGATGGTTCATGCGCTGAAAGAAAGTCCAGAGATTTTTTTTGAGTAATGAAACTTGTTATCGCACTTATAATACTATCTTCTAACGCAAATTTGCCAATCACCTCTTTACCCTTTTTATCAATTTCATAAAGCCGTAAACAGCCCTTAGCAACAAAGTAGAAATGTTTACACACTTGCCCTTCTTTTTCGAGCATGGTGTTACGCTTAACTTTCTTATACTTAAACAAACTAGCTACCTTCTCAAGGTCGTCTTCGCTCAAAGAAGTATTGTCCTTAAGGTATTTTTTTAATTGTGTGTATGCCTTTTCCACGTAAAGGAAATTTTACTTTTTTCGTATGAAACTCAAAGTCTAACTCAGCACCATCGCTTCGCGATTGTATTTCGTGCGGTATTGCACTGGAGATAGGCCAGTAAATTTTTTAAAGGTTGTTCTGAAAGCCTTGGTGTCGGTATAACCCACCTTGTACATCACCTCGTTCACATTTTCACGCGATAATTCCAGGTTCTTTTTCGCAGCTTCAATTTTTACACGTTGCATGTACTCAATAACTGAATTCGAAGTTGCTTTTTTAAATCTACGCTCCAGATTTCTTCTTCCAATGGCAAGCATGCTGGCTAATTGATCGACGGTTATTTTTTCCTGGAAATTTTTCTCAATGAACTCTTGAGCTTTTTTGATGGACTCATCCTCATGATCTTTTTGTCCTCTAAAAATGGTGAAGGGTGATTGTGTGCCACGATCAATTTCAATCGCATAATATTTCGAAAACAAAATTGCCATTTGTCGGTCAGTGTATTTCTCCAGCAAGTATAAAAGCAAATTCCAAAACGAATTAGCTCCTCCGCTGGAGTACAGACCTTGTGAATCGGTTATGATTCTATCCGAAACAAGATCGACGTCCGGAAACATTTTTCTGAATTCATCGCAAGATCCCCAATGGGTTGAACATTGCTTGCCCTTCATCAGTCCTGTTGCAGCTAGCAAAAATGCGCCAACGCAAAGGCTCGCCACTTCAGCTCCATTATTATGTTGTTTGATGATCCAGGGAAAGAAATCCTCATTCATTGCAATGACTTTCTTCATTTCGCCATTTACCGCTGGCACAATAATCAGATCAGTTTTACGAACATCTTTGATCGTGCAGTTGGGAGACACTGAAAAAAATTTGTCATACACCTGCGGCTCCTTAGCTAAGCCTACCAGTTGAACTTTGAAAAGAGTGGGTTTGCCAAGGCTCTCCAAAAATTCGTTCACCTTATTAAATAAAATGAAGGGACCTTCAATACAGCCAAGTGCTACAGCGCCTTTTGGAATGAGGATGGAAATGTGCTTCATAGAATTCGCATTTATAATGGTAAAGATGGAATTTAATATTGTCGCAATCAACCCTACACAATGCCGTATTTACACCCCATTAAATTCGAAGACTGACTCTATGTTTGCTATGCAATTGAGCAATAAAATATTCATGGAAATCTACACGTTGAAAAATAACATCGAAATATTTTGCGTAACCGCAAGATCTTTTCCTTACGAGATTAAGCAGGCGTTTGCTGCGTTGATTAATCTTTTACCCACTGTTGAAGGGAGAACTTTTTTTGGAATTGCATTTGAAGATAAAAACGGAGACATGATTTATAAAGCTGCCGTATTAGAATCATTTGGAGGCGAGGCAGAGAAACTTGGTTGTGAGAAATTTATTATTGAGAAAGGCGACTACCTGACCGAGACATTGAAAGACTGGAAGAAAGATGAATCGTTGATTGGCCTCACTTTCAAGAAATTCTCTGAATCAAAATACAATGCCACCTTTCCTTGTGTAGAATGGTATCAGGGCAATGACGTGATGTGCATGGTAAAACTTGAAAATCAGAATTAGAAAAAATAGTATTAACAAACAACTTAACCTAAAAGCATATGGAAACAACAAGTAAAACGACCATTACCGTTGAAAGTACCGTAAATGCGTCCGTAGAAAAAATCTGGAATTTTTGGACGGGTGTTGAGCACATTACAAAATGGAATAGTGCTTCTGAAGATTGGCACACGCCGTGTGCAACAAATGATTTAAGAACGGGAGGAAAATTTACATCGCGAATGGAGGCCAAAGATGGCAGTATGGGTTTTGATTTTGGTGGAACGTATAGTGAAGTAAAACCCAATCAATCTATTGCCTATACCATGGACGATGGAAGGAAAGTGAATATTACTTTTTCAAGTAGTAATAACATCACGAAAGTGATAGAAACTTTTGAAGCTGAAACTGTTAATTCGGTAGAATTACAGAGAGCAGGATGGCAATCCATTCTGGATAATTTTAAAAAATACACGGAATCAAATTAATAATAGTTGCGAGAAATTACTCACAAATAAATAATATCCCCATGGCAAAGATTACACAAAAAATTACTCCCTTCTTGTGGTACGATACACAAGCGCTGGAGGCCGCGAAATTTTATTGTTCCATTTTTAAAAACTCAAAAATTCTAGGTGAATCACCCTTGGTGGTGACCTTCGAGTTGGAAGGACAAAAAATTATGGCGCTGAATGGTGGTCCACAATTCAAGTTAAACGAAGCCTTCTCTTTCTTCATAGAGTGCGAAACACAGCAAGAAGTCGATGAATTTTGGGAGAAACTATCTAAGGGAGCTAAAACATCTCAATGCGGTTGGGTACAAGATAAATTTGGATTATGGTGGCAAGTTATTCCATCTATCCTGATGAAATTGATGGGCGATCCTGATCCAAAGAAATCTAAGCGTGTGATGGACGCCATGTTAAAAATGACAAAAATGGAAATCAAATTGTTGCAGCAGGCCTATGACCAAGAATAGGAGGAGTAAAATTGGCATTTGAAGTCCTTCGTTTACCCGAAAAAATTTTAATCAAAATATTTGCGAAACCAAACAGTTGCACATTATATTTGCAACCGAATGGTTTCTGGACAAGACTTAGTTATAATGATTGAAGTATTCAAAACCAATGTAGAACACAAGGCAATGGCAGATCAAATTCAATCCGCTTTGCAAATTCAATTTCCTTCTTCCAGAATAAATTTTGATCTGGAGGATTGCGATCGAATACTGCGTGTTGAAGACCATGAGGTATACATCGAAACAATTATTGAATGGATGAACACCAGTGGCTTTAGGTGCGAGGTGCTGAATTGAAAAATTAAAATAAACCCAACGATATGAGAAAATTAGTTTCATTCATGCACGTTTCTTTAGATGGTTTTATCTCCGGACCTAATGGCGAAATGGATTGGATAAAAGTAGACGAAGAAATATTTGATTATGCTGGCCATCGCACCAACGCAGCAGATACCGCTCTATACGGAAGAGTAACCTATGATATGATGGAGGCTTATTGGCCAACAGCCGCAGATAAACCCAATGCGAGTAAGCATGATATTGAACACTCCGCTTGGTATAAAAAAGTTGAAAAGATTGTTCTCTCTAGATCCATGAAGAACCAAAAATTACCAGGCACAAAAATTCTAAGCGAAAACATAACAAAAGAAATAAATCAACTTAAGCAGGCACCCGGTACTGAAATCATAATGTTTGGAAGTCCGTCATCAGTAAATTTTTTAACACAGGAAGGCTTGGTTGATGAGTTCTGGCTTTTTGTAAACCCGATTTTAGTTGGGCAAGGAATTCCTTTCTTCAAAGACCTTAAACAAAGGACAAAATTAAAACTTATAAAAAGTCACGCGTTTCCTTCCGGAGTGGTTTGTCTTCACTATGAAAAAATTTAATGGGTATCTTTACTTAAACCTTTAAACAATCTAACCAATGAAAAAAACAAACACGATCTACTGGATTTTAACAGGTCTTTCTGCGGCGATGATGTTGCTATCATCTATCCCTAACATTCTGTCAGTGCCCGATGCGGTTGACCTTGTTATAAAACACTTAGGTTATCCCACATATTTTCTACCGATGATTGGCGTTGCAAAATTAGCGGGAGCTATTGCTATTCTTATTCCCGGATTTCCGCGGATTAAAGAATGGGCTTATGCAGGACTCATGTACGATTTGCTTGCAGCGATGTATTCTGCAATAGCTGTTGGTGACCCTGCAAGTAAATGGCTTGGAGTACTTGTCCCGATTCTTTTAATAGCTGGTTCCTACATTTATTATCACAAGAGACTTAACGAAGTGAAAACCGCTTGATAGATTTAGATATGAGTGAACCTTTTGTAATTGAAAGAACCTTTGACGCACCTATCGCTATGGTTTGGAAAGCCATAACCGATAAGGATGAAATGAAGCAATGGTATTTTGATTTGGCTGAGTTCAAACCGGTTAAAGGTTTTGAGTTTCAATTTGAAGGAGGTCCTGATGATCGAAAATATTTGCACTTGTGCAAAATCATTGAGGTGATTCCAGAAAGAAAACTCTCTTACAGTTGGAGATACCATGGTTACTTAGGAAATTCTGTAGTGACTTTTGAATTATTTGCTGAGGGAGACAAGACTCGATTAAAGTTAACACACGAAGGACTCGAAACATTTCCAGCTAACAATCCTGATTTTGGCAAGTCGAATTTTGCTGAGGGTTGGACCTATATCGTGGGTACTTCGTTGAAAAATTTTCTGGAGAAAATAACTCAATCACTTTCCAAATAACGCTTGGCTTGCATCTTATAAAGTTCTGTGTACTTACCATTGAGTTGCATTAGTTCTCGATGGGTGCCTTGCTCAATAATTTTGCCGTTCTCCAACATTAGGGTTTTGTCCGCATTTTTTACTGTGCTGAAACGGTGCGTAATCAGGATAACCGTTTTGCCTTCCATATTTTTTTCGAGCGTGCTGAAAATTTTCTCCTCAGTCACGGCGTCAATGGAAGCGGTGGGTTCATCTAAGATTGTGATAGCTGCATTGCGGTAAAACATTCTGGCAACGGCTAGCCGTTGATGCTGCCCTTTTGAAAGATCAGTTCCATCTTTAAATTCTTTCCAGATCAATTGATCGTAGGTGGAAGGAAAAGAAGAAATAAATTCATCGGCGCCTGAATATTGCGCAGACTGGATCATCTTCTCTTCGCTTACAGGTTCGGCAATTCGGCCGACACCAATTGATTCGCGAACTGTTAAATTATAATTCGGAAAATCCTGAAAGAGAATGCCAATCGCCTGTTGCCAATCATCTAGTTCAATGTCTTTTAAGTCGATGCCGTTGATGAGAATATTTCCTTCCGAGGGATCGTAAACGCGACAGAGTAATTTTATAAGAGTTGTCTTTCCTGAGCCATTCACTCCAACAATTGCAATTTTTTCTCCCGGCTTAATCGAAAAAGATAAATTCTGAAGCACTAAAGGACCTGTAGAAGATTCACTTGGGTAGCGAAATGAAACATTCCTAAATTCAATGATTGGTGGTTCTATAAAATTAAGACGCTGCGCTTCTTTCTTCGAAACAATTTTAGGTTGTAAATCAAAAAGCTCAAACCAACGCGCCGCATACCGAGCTGCTTCTTCAGTAAATGAAATAGACTCGATGTATCCATTCACGGTTTGATAGAATCGTGTATAGGTGTTGAATGCAAGTAATAGACCACCTACTGCAATGCTTCCTGCCAACGCTTCCTTTGTCATCAGCGCTATCGCAGCAAAAAGAAAAAACAAATACCACAAACTAAGAAAGCCATAAGAAATAGATTTTCTTTTTTCCGCTTTGGCGATCTTTTCGTTGTATGAAACCTTTCGGTCGTGAATCTGCTCTTTTAGCCAGGATTTTAATTTTAATAGGATTACATCCACAGCTTTTTGAAGTTGTTCAAAATGCGAAATCCGATTGCCGATGATCCGATTATCATCTAAGGAAAAATAGCGAATTCGAAAAACCTCCATACTGTACTTGGTATAAAAGAAATACACCGGTGTTGCGGCCAGCATAGCAAACAAAACAAGCCAACCATTGAGCGACCACAAAATAATCATCGAAGTTATAATTCCGGCGAAGCTTGTGGCCGATGTAAAAATGAAATCCTGCAGATTAAGAATGCTGCTGGTACCCCATTCTTGCGCGCTACGCAAAAGATTTTGATACGAATTGCTTTCAATAGTTCCAATATCAAGTGCGCCTTGTCGCTCAATTTTATACATCTCCAACTGAGTGCTTTGAGCCATTCTAAACTTAGCGCGATAATACGAGACGAAGTTGCCGATCAGAGTAGGAGCGAGGAACGATAACCCCAAGACAATAGAAGTTTGGACTAACGCTTGAAGCGTACTAGTTCCTTGTTTTATCCCGATGATCTCGTCGACAATTTTTGAGAAGCTGCTGAACTGAAGATAAACAATGGCGCCTTGAAAAACATTTAATAAAATGAGCAGTAGCAACATGCTTCGGTTGGTTTGCCAGGAAAATGCAATCGATTTGAGGGCGATTACAAACATGTTCTTGTTGTTCTTCATGAATACCTTATAATAAGCTTAAAAGTTAGACAAAAACAGGATTTGTCGTGCCAACGTTCACTTCACTACATTAATTCTACAACTCAATCCATAGTCCTTGTTGGGCCTGAATCCTTACAGCACCTTTGTGCCGTTGTATGGATAAAATCAATTTTATGAGACTGTTTATTCAAAAATCCGTAATCATTCAGGCACTTGTTTTGGCTCCTATTTTTCTTTCAGCGCAGGTTGAAATTGTTAGCTCAACAAGTTCCAATAAAATCCATCGAATAAGCATTAACCATAATGGCGTTTCCAATTTTAGCGTAGAGACTCGCGGGAAGATTGAACTGACTGATGATGATAAAGACATTAAAAGTATTTCGCCTGATGGATATCTTGAAATTACGAAAGTCACCTTTGGCAGCAAGCGGTCAATTAAAATTACGCCAACTGAGAAAGGAATTAGGCGCGAATATTATGAAGGTCGCGAAAAAATAGATTTTGAAACGGAGGGAAGAAAATGGCTTGGAGAGATTTTGCCTGAACTGGTACGTAGCACTACCATTGGTGCTGAAAGTAGAGTTAATCGTTTTTTTAAACAAGGTGGTACAACTGCCGTTCTCAATGAACTCGATGAAATTGAAAGCGATCACGTAAAAACAGCTTACGCGAATTTGTTGATGAAACAGAATGTGGCGGCCAAAGATTATCCCTCCATAATCAGTAAGGTAACTTCAGAAGTATCCTCCGATCACTACAGAACTGAATTTCTAACGGGTAGCATGAACAAATTTCTTAGCTCGAAGGAAGCGATGGATGCTGTGTTTGTTGCTTGCGGAAAAATGGATTCTGATCATTATAAAACCCAGGTAATCAAAGAAGCACTTGAAAAGCAAACCCCAACTGTGGAAGGAATAAAATCGATCATGTTGGCAACGACAAAAATGGAATCGGATCATTACAAAACGGAGGTGTTGACTACTCTACTTGATAAAGATAACCTCAGCGACGGAGTGATAAGTGAAATGATCAATGCTACAAAAAGTATGGACTCAGATCATTATCGCACACAAGTGCTTACAAAAGCAGTGACCAAGAAAGGATTGTCATCGGTGTCTTTTCAACGAGTATTGGAATCAGTAAAAGAAATGAACTCTGATCATTACAAGACTCAGGTTATTACTGAGCTGTTGAACAGTAAACTGAACAATGAACTAATCACTTTGGCAGTTGATCTATCCCACTCTATTAGCAGTGACCATTATAAAGCTGAGGTATTGACTACCATGTTAAAAAAGCAGGAACTCACTGATGATGGATTTAAAAAATTAGTTTTGGAGGGGAGTCAGACAAATAGCGATCATTATGCAACTGAAGTTTTGACAACAGCACTTCAAATACCCAATCTTACAAACGCAAGGATTATGGCCGTCTTAAATGCAGTTACAAATATCAATTCAGATCATTATGTAACTGAAGTTTTAACTAGAGCTGCACCGAAAGTAAGAAACGATGCTTCGCTTAAGGACGCTTACCGCGCCGCTGCTAAAAAAATAAATTCTACTACCTACTACGGCCAAGCATTGCGCGCCATCGATTAACAACTATTGAGAGCATCATTAAGTGAAAATAAGTAGCTTCGCTTTATGTTGCCGCAAGAAGAATCCATTCGAAAAACTTTCGTGAGAAAACTAATCTTAATTGCAGCAGTTTGCACTCCCCTCGGAGTGCTTTTTCTGATGTACTTACATTTCAGTGCATCAGGGAAATTACCTTCCATTTTTGAGAAGTCGGAGCATTATGTGCTGAGCATCTTCATTATTAATCTATGCGGTGTAACTTCCTATTTCATTGACCGTTGGCTTGACAATAAAATTTCATGGCGTGAGTCATTTCTTTCCAGATTTTTGATTGGAGTTGTAGCTAACATCGTAGTTGTTCTTCCCCTCGCGTTGTTCCTCACATTTAATCTGATGCATGTTTACAGAGCGGACAGCCTGAAGATTATTATTTTACTAACCATTTCAATTTTTATTTATGAAATCATTTAT
>DASYTA010000290.1:0-16937 GCA_036002745.1 Cyclobacteriaceae bacterium
AAGGTAAAATGAGTTTTGTCTCCGTCCTTTTCAAAGAAAGTACGCATCTCAACACCCTCTGTCATAGGGCGAAAATTGGCCGACGTAATAATCCTCTTCAGTTGTTCTATCTCAGAATATACGCCTTCTGAAATAAATTCGTTTCCATCCGGCATGAGCATAGTGTATTTCCACTCCCCGCCAATTTTAAATTGATGTTTCACAACTTTTACATCCATTCCTTTGGGCGCCCACCATTTCACAATGTGTTCAGTCTGTGTCCAGGCTTCCCATACTAACTCAACGGGAGCATTGAATGTTTTTCTGATCATAAGGGTTCGGCGGGCGAGATCATTTTCATTTTCCATGTTTCGTACGTTTAGATTTTAACTGATAAACATATTTTTCAAAGGACTCCAATCGCTGCTCCCATAGAGCATTGAACTGCCCTATCCAGTCGGATACCTCCTTTAAGTTAGCGGATTGAATTTTACAGATTCGTTCTCTGCCCAATTGTTCAATCTCGATGATACCACATTCATTCAGGATTTTAATATGATTCGAAATAGCAGGACGGGTAACCTCGAAATTATCTGCAATAGTATTCAGGTTCATTGGCTCCCGTGCAATCAAGCGAATAATCTCCCGCCTAGTTGGATCGGCAATCGCCTGAAATACATCTCTCCGTGTTTCCATTCCTAATATGTAAACAAGTGTTTACGCAAACATAAATGTAAACACTTGTTTACACAACATTTTGAAGGGATTTATTTTGCTTTTTTATTGGCGAAGGTTTCATAGATTCTTGAAAAAATCGCGGTATTCTTTCGCTGCTTTTTCTGTAAGGTAGGGTTCAAGTAGTCCGCAGCAAATACCCATATAGTAGGACATTTTCTTTTTTTGATTCCCCTTATAGAATACCTCTGCATCCACGAGCCATGCATTGTTCAAAATCTGTCCAACATTCACAAACTTCTCATACTCTTCATCTGAAATTCCCTTTTTTAAAACATTCTTCTCTGCATAATATCGTAACATCTCGATGGCTGCTTTATGCTCTAATTTAGACTCAAGCAAATACGCTTCTTTAATTTCTGGATTATTCGTTACTATCTCGAACAAATTGAGGTAAAGGAATTTATAGTTATCCTGAATTTGAAATAACTTTTGATGCATCTCCAGATAAGTCAAGATACCGGGGTTACTGCCCGCTATTGCGGCAAAAGTAACCTTGCATTCTTCCCGCATACTCGCATACAGGTCGGCCACTATTTGATTTTTGTTGGTGTAGTAATAGGTGAAATTTCCGGGGCTTATTTTTAGCCGATCACAAATCGTGCGGGTCGACACATTGTCAATCCCTGTAGTATTGAATAAGTCGCGGGCAGCTTCGAGAATCCGGTCCTTCGTTGACATCATTAGCAAATATAATTAATTAGTACATCTGTACTAATTCAATTTAAGATTTAGTACATTCGTACTAAACTATAATATTATGATTTTAGATTTTCTGATAGGATTAACATTAATCAACACCATTCCCCACTTTGTATTAGGAATCTGGAAAGGGCGCATGTTTAGTGGCCTTGGATTCGGCAACACAGCCAATATTGGCTATGGCATCATCAACTTTATTATTTCCATCAGCCTTTTCCTATACAAATACGGCTTTTCAGGACTGCTTGAAAATGGAATTTACTTGGGGGCTCTATTTGTTGTGTTTTGCTACTTCTTGGTAGGCAAGTTATGCTACACGTATTTTCATAAGAAATACAACGAAAACAAATAATTGGGTCGTTGAGGTGGCTTGGCAATTTAGTTCAGCTCATCGAAGTCACTCAATTGCCTGTTAATGGAGAGATGTCTTTCCTCACCGACTTCATTACGTAAGAAGTAAAGTGTCAGCCGACAGACAATAATTATCAAGAAGGTGACTTAAATTTTCTATCTAAATAAACATGGACACTAATGCACTTTACAAAATATTTGCCTGCAGCTTTCTTGCTGGGTTGCTTAGCTTGTAATAATCGTCGGCACACAATCGAGAAATCCAACGAAACTAATTCACCAATGGACAATACAAATCAAAAGATTGAGGACAACAAAAACTTAATTCGACTATGGATTGAAGAAGGTTGGAATAAAAATCGAAACAAGGAATTAGTTGCACAGGTGTTTAGCAAAGATTGGATTACTGCATCACCGCTGCCCAACCAACCAAAAGGAATTAAAGGTGCCATGTACTGGGTTGAAGAATACCGAAAAGTATTTTCTGATTATCATTTTGAAATTACGCACATTGTTGCCGATACAAGCTTCGTGACTTATCGGTACGAAGTTTCGGCAACTCATAGCGGAACTTTTTTGGGAATTGAACCGACCAATAAGCGAATTAAATATTCAGGAATTGCGATCCTCAAAATCGAAAACAATCGAATAGCGACGACCTGGAATGAATTTGACTTGGCAGGACTGAAAATGCAGCTAGAGCAAAAATGAGCTACCTACAATTGACTCATGATGTACAATTTCTCTTTGCTCGCTTGCCGAATTTATTTTCGTTTTTCTTTCAACAAAATAAATGAAACATGCTTCATCTTGAAGTTAACAGCGAAGCGAAAAGGGGCTTTGATGACTACTTTCTCAATCAAACATTTATCGGTGAAATCAAATTTCTGATGTGTTAGAATCATTTGTCTCCAAGATGTTCTCTAATTCTTGCTTATCGTTTTCTCGTTGTGCAACACTAATTAAAGTTAGCACGTTCCCTAATACGATTTTAATCCAAAAAAAAATTACTTGCAGATTGTCTCTTACAAGACTGTTCCTTGAATTTGCATAGTCTTACTTTACTTCAAAAAACTGTCATGACGAGACTGTTGGGTAAAGATGAACCCATCCCTTACGGCTTACTATTACTAGCCGATGAATTTGTTGAGGTAATCGATAAATATATTTTCGATTCTGAAATTTATGTCTACCAGGAAGGAGGCAAAATAATTGCACTCTACGCTTTATATAAAGTAGATAATGATGAGGCAGAGATAAAAAATATTGCTGTTGACGCTGACCACCAAAATAAAGGTATCGGAAAGGCTTTGTTAAACGAAGCAACAGCTCGCGCCAAGGAGAAAGGGTTTAAAATTCTTTCCATCGGCACGGGCGATGCGATGATGATGCAACTGCACTTGTACCAAAAAGCGGGCTTTGAAATGGATATGATCAAAAAGAATTTTTACTTAGATAATTATCCTACACCGGTTTATGAGAATGGCCTTCGGCTGAAACACATGGTGATGCTGAAAAAGAAGTTAGAATAGATAAAAAAAATAAGGAGAACTTCATGTTCTCCTTATTGAAATGCCATTAGTTAAGATTTTTTGATCAGCTCAATGTTGATATCAAGATTTACATCATTGCCCACCAGTAAATTACCTGTCGATAATTTTCCATTCCAGCTCAAACCAAATTGAGTGCGGTCAATGACACCATTGATTTTGAAACCGGCTTTGGTATTCTTAAAGGGATCCACCACGGTTCCACGGTACGTCACGTCCAGCTCAACGGATTTAGTTACGCCATGCATGACCAGGTCGCCCGTGAGTTTGTATTTGTTTTTACCGGCTGGCTTGAGCGACTTGCCTTTAAATGTAATGGACGGAAATTTGGCAACGTCGAAGAAATCAGGAGACTTGAGATGCGTGTCTCGCTGGGCTTCCTCAGTGTTGATGCTATTGACATCGATCGTAAAATCGATCTGCGCATCAGAAAAGTCGGGTTTATCCGAAAGCACCTTCCCGTCAAATTTCGTAAACTTCCCTTCCGTTTCTGAAATGCCGAAGTGCGAAATGGAGAACCCTATCTTTGCGTGAGAATTATCATAACCCCATTGCGTTGTTTGTGCTTCTACTTTCACCATTGATAAAAGGAGAAGCAAAATGATTTTTGTTTTCATTTGATTTTAAAATTTCGTGATTAATTATTGAGCAATTGCTGGCACAAAGGTGGTACTGACGACCGCCAACAGAAATGAACTGGATTAGGAAATACTCTTGAACTAGTTCAAGATTTCTGCGGGCGATGCGAGCGAATCTTGCTAAGAAACTCGGCCGAAATGCCAAGGTACGAGGCAATTACTTTTTGCGGAACTCGCTCCGCTATGCCAGGATATCTGTCAAGAAATTCGCGGTAACGCTCTTCAGCGGTCATACTCAAACCAGACAGCGCACGCTTTCTCGAAAAGGCGAATGCAATTTCTGTGGTGATCCTGAAGTATTCGCTGAGATGATGGATTTCCTTACAAAGCGACTCAACGTCATCATACTTCATTTGCAAGATCATCGAATCCTCCAGCGCTTCTACAAAAAGAGTGGCCGGTGTTTGCGTGATGTAACTGTGAAAATCACTGACGAACCAATCTTCAACAGCTATCTGAACGGTATGATCTTTTCCATCCTTATCCAGGAAAAAAGAGCGAAAGGCACCGCGCACAATATAATTCCGGTGAGCGCTCACAAAACCGGGCTGATCAAGAAACTGCCGTTTCTTTATCCTTGTGGTTTTAATAATAGCCGTGAGTCTCGCTTCCTCTTCAGGTGTGAAGGCAACATGGCTCCTTATATTATCGAGTAGTGGTTGGTAATCGTTCAAAAAAGTCGATTTACTTGGGATGCAAATTTAACTTCGAAAAAGCATATCTCGGCATCTAGAAATTCATATCGGATTAAAATCAATTTCTAAAAAAATGTAAATTGGCTATCATCAGTCCCAGATGGCATACGATACAAAATTAGCAGAGCGTATTCGTCAGCGTCTGTCTCCTCTCAAATCTATTGAGGAAAAGGAGATGATGGGCGGGCTTTCATTTCTTTATAATGGGAAAATGTGTGTTGGTATAATTAAGGACGAGATGATGTGCCGGATCGATCCGGCGATTCATGAGGACGCGGTAGAAAAAACAGGTTGCCGAACGATGGATTTTACAAAGAAGCCAATGAAGGGTTGGGTGATGATTGATGAAACCGGGATGAAAAGAGAAAAGGATTTTGACTATTGGATAGGTCTAGCACTAGACTATAATAAGAAAGCAAAATCTTCAAAGTCTAAAAGTAAGAAAAAATAGTTCAGTACCAGACGCCGAACAACGAAAGAGGCCAACTATAACTATGATATCTTGTTTTTTAGAGCAGTCAACTCCTCTTGCAAAATATCCATTCGCCGCAATAGATGTGAAATGGCTTCAATCCCTTCAACGTTGATATCCAGATCATAATGCATCCGTATCATTTTCTCCACCTCCCTCAGCTGATCTTTGGATAGATATTTTTTCTCTTCAACGGTAACAACTTCCACTAATTGAAACTCGACCAAAGAATAAATGAAAGAAGGTTCAACTTTATAATGAATACAGAACTCTTCAATCGCGATTAAATGTTCATTTTCCATTCGATTTGATTTTTGCAAGTTCCTTGAACAATTCCTTTTCTTTTTCTGATAGACTCGTCGGCATTTTTATTTGCCATGTGATAATCAGGTCTCCAAACTCACCTTCTTTCTTATAAACCGGAAACCCTTTTCCCTTGAGCCGTATTTTCACACCGTTCTGAGTTTCAGGTTTAACTATAACTTTCGCCTCGCCATCAAATGTTTCGATGGTGGTTTCACCTCCCAACACAGCCGTGTATAAATCCAACTCCACGTCTCGATATAGATTATTACCCTCGCGTTTGAATTTCGTAGAATTAGTTATCGAAAAGGTGATGTATAAATCCCCACTCGGTCCGCCATTTATTCCTTCGCCTCCGTACCCGGCTATTTTTATTGTTTGTCCATTTTCAACACCGGCCGGAATGGTGATGCGAATACTCTTTCCATTGACGGTGAGTGTTTGCTTGTGAGTGACGTAAGCATCTTTCAAATCGAGTTGCAACGTGGCATTGAAATCTTGCCCTCTATATTTAATTTGAGCAGACCGCTGACCACCAGCGCCACCGCCAAACATTGACTCAAAGAATTCTGAAAAATCACTTCCAGAGAAGTCGCCCGCAAACCCTTGACTAGAACCTGCCGCGCTTTGCTGATAACGTTCGCCCCTTTCCTTCTGCTGTCGTTGTGCTTCTTCCTGGTTCTTCCAGTCTCGTCCGTGTGTGTCGTATTTCTTTCTTTTTTCAGGATCGCTTAATACCTCATTGGCTTCATTGATTTGCTGAAATTTACTTTTCGCAGCAGCATCATTAGGGTTCAAGTCAGGGTGGTATTTTCTGGCAAGCCTTCGGTAAGCTTTTTTGATGTCGTCTGCACTTGCTTCCTTGTTAAGCTCCAGTATTTTATAATAATCAATGAATTCCAATTGTTTTTCCTTTATACTTTAAATTTAGCATCAAAATCAATTGAAACTGTTACAGATACTTCAATTTTGTATTGAGTGATTTGACTACAGAGTATTATTCAAGAGTGTCAATCATGTTGGAGAGGACTTCAACATGAGCGAGTTACAAGTTTGGCTACACACACTCGAATTTCGGACCAACGCAGGTGGATTTTTCACTACTATGGCTAGTCTAGAGCAGTTTCAAAATAAAAGGAGTTGATGGTCCTGGTGACACGGCGACAATGAAAGAAACCAACTACAGCTTGGGCTTGGGTAGAGTTGTTATTATAATAAATCCGTATTGATAGATATTTTCATTAATGAAATATTTAACTTTGTCATCAATGTATGTTTTATGATTCTTACTCCACCGAATTCTCCAATCACTGCATCCGGGATAAATAATTGGTTTTACTAAACCTCTCGTCCCAGGCTTGAATATTATTTCCCATTTCCAAGACGGGTCGTTTTTGATGGCTTGATAAGGCTCTCCGTCCCACAATTCAATAATTTCAGATTTATGTTTTGGCCCAGAAGTTGAAGTTGCTAGAGAGGGTACTAGCGATTTATATAATTCCACGTTTGAGCCACTAGAATTATACGATCTGGTTCGTTCAGGAAAGGTTTCGAATCCAAGTTGCCTCCAAACCGGTTCAGAAGATGGTGGAGCGCATTGAAGATCTACAACGACAATATTCCTGAGTTTTAAGCATCCTAATAGCTGATTTATTAGAATCTTTCCCAAACCCCTACCCCGCATTGCAGGTTTAATTTCAGCGATGTCGATAGTGGCTTTCAAACCTGATTCGTGCCAACAAACGAAACCGACAGCTCGATCATTTTCAGAGATGGTTGCAATACTTTCGTTCTTAAAAGCAGAAGTGATTATTTTCCAATTACAATAAAACCCCTCGCCTGTGTCCTGCTCTTCTTTGATTAGCCATCTTTCAATCTCTCGGATTTTTACCTTAGATGGCTGAAATGTAACATTTAACGGATCTATTTTTTTCGTTGAAAGATTCATGCTCCAGTTGATTATCAAATAGTTCATAAATATCTAAGCATTGCGAAGACTGCTTTAAAAAAGTTTCCTTCTACATAGAAGTCGAAAGAATCTTTATTTCTATAATTTCAAAATCCGATGGTACTTGTTCAGATGAAAGATTGAAATTAAAATACACTTCGAATGTCACTGCTTTATCAGCAACACTTATGTACTGATCCTCACCGGGGTCTCTACCAACATTGTATTCATAGGCTTCAACAAATCGACTTGTCCTAATTTTGCCAGATACTAGTATTATATGTCCCAATATTTCGTGCTCAATTTCAGAAGCTTCAAGTATTTCCATTTCTCCACCCGCAGTTACGTAACCATCATGATAAAATTCGTCTTTTATGATGTCCGAGGGGCTTAGTCCTTCAATCATTTCATTTATCCCATCCGCCAATATGTCGTCAAAGTGACCTACAATAATTTCACGAACATAAGATTCATCAATTTCAACTTGCTCAATCAGTAATTGCAATTTATGCTCAGGGCTCTCGAGGATAGGACCTTTTTGCGTATAAAAAGCAAACGTTGAATTTATTACAAGAAACCGATCAGTGTCTTTTAATAACTCTGAATGAACTTTTGAACAATCTTGCTTGTCACAAAAATCAGATGTGTTATTAGTTAGGAGAATGCATTTTTGCAAATTGTTTGTTTCTACAAACTCTGAATAAGTTTTCCATATTAATGCATCTTTTAGTTCTGTCTTTTCATTCGTAAATGGCTTCCTTCTATAGACAGCTCGCTCAACAATATCAGGTAAGTATTCATTCTTATATTGGAGAACATCAAAGCGAACATTTTTTCCCAGCATTTCGTAAAAATTGTCAAATATTTTCAGTTGCTTAGAAATATCAATAAGATCAATTTTCTCACTTATCTTCAAACGATTTGAATCTTTAATAATTTTCTTCAGTTCACGATTGTGCTCTTCAATCTCGTCCTGAAATTGCTTTCGAAGCTCTAACAAGACAACTCTTGACATATACAATTTTATCAAGCCATTCCGTGCGTAATCTAGAATCTTCTTGCTTGCTTTATTATTAAAAAAGTAGTCTTGGAATAACACATTTGAGTCTAAGAATACATTCATTCTAATTTTTTTTGGTTACTCAATCGACATCGCCCGTAAAAGTTACACCCCTACTTACAATTACAAATCAAACCTAATATTTTCTGCTCTTAAAGGAAAAATTGATAGCGAATATAAGAAACCGCTGTGGTTTGAATCTCACGTAAATTTACTGACGCGCTAAATTCTTCTGGTATCCCCCCTCCCAAAACCAACCGTTTCTCTATAAACCTGCGGTGAGATATCAGCATTTGTTTTGAAAAAACGGCTGAAGTAATGCTCGTCTTCATAGCCCAGTTCGTAGGCTATTTCCTTGATCGTTTTCTTCGTGAGGTACAGTTCGCGTTTGGCTTCGATGATGATGCGTTCTGAAATTAATTCGGTGAGTGTCTTATTGAAATAGTTCTTCGTAATTTTTGCTAATGCCTTCGCAGATATATTTAATGTCTCGGCGTAGTCGCTCGCGGAGTGTTTTTTCTTGAAATCTTTTTCAATCGCATCTTTTAACGTTTGAAGAATGAAAGGCTCTTTCAGATCAGACATCACTTCCAAAGCTGCCGGTTGTTGTTCTGCTTTCAACCGGGAAGTAGTGATCAAAAATATCTTCAGGTACGAAACGAGAATTTCGTATTGTGCCAAAGCCGTGTTCTTCATTTCGCCTTTCATTTGCTCAATCAAAATGTCAAGCGAGGAAGCGGTCGCATCATTAATAGAAATGTAAGGAGGCTGATAGATATTATTAAAGAGAACTCCATTGCATGCCACCTCAGCCTGATGTTTATGGATACAGAAAAAATCAGGATGGAAATGAATGGCTAACCCTCTTATCTTTTGGGCAGCAAACATGAACGGCTGGTAGGGAGAAAAAGCGAAGAGGCTGTTCGTACTAAAGTCGTACTCAGCAAAATCTGCTTTTACTTTCCCCTCTCCTTCCTTAACCCAGATGAGTGAATAGTAATTGTTTCTCTGCACGTGATCGAAATAACTTCCATCATCAAATGGCAACAGCTTGAAGGCGAGGTTTCCATTCTGCGGGTTGATCAACGTTTGTGATGGTTGGCTCCCCATGCTATCTGGACTTTAACTCTTTTATTTCTTGTTCTAGTTTTTTAATGTACTCTCTTTGAGGAGCAAATGCTTCTTCGATTTCTTCTGTCGTATAGCGAGGCGTAATATGTTGAGGGCAATTCCAATCATAGGCCTCTATGTGCAACAACATCATACGTTCAGGTCTGAAAGAGTAATCGTCGAAGTTAAGTAACTTAAATAAATCAGGGCGATCTTTTAATTCGACTACCTCTGCTTTTGCATAAATCTTTAACCTGGATTTGGCCACATAATCCATCATGATAAGGGCAACTTTGTTGTGAGTCGCCAGATTGCCAACGGTGATGTATTGTTTGTTGCCGGTAAAATCAATGAAGCCAATGGTGTTGGCATCAATTATTTTCACAAATCCTTTCGGCCCACCACGATGTTGGATATAAGGAAATCCATTCTCTCCGATGCTAGACATGTAAAAACTTTCGCGTCTATTAATGAAGTCCACTTCAGACTCGGTAAGTCCATCTACGAAAGTGCGCTTCTCCATTCGCTCGTAGCTTACTCTGCTTCCATGTTTTTCCTGGAGTGCTTTTACCTCTTTGGTAAACGCTACCGATGCGAAATTCTTTGCCATATTTTCCAGTAGTTAATTAAGAAGCCATGTATTCCATTCTACAACGATAACAGCACACATAATTAAAGTTACGGCAAGCGATACGCCTGCGTGGATCCACTCGTTCACATATCTTTTATACAGGATAAAGCTTAATCCAATCATGAGCAAGAGTTGGAGAAGTTGATCCGTGATTTTCAGGTTCAAAATGCAAAGGTTGTATGCGACCGATAGCATGGCAGCAAAAATCAGAACGGCAAAGAAACCGGAGAAGTTCTTGTAATAGAATTTCTTTAAATCAATCTGTTTTCCCCGCAACCTGTTGGGAAGAATCAATTTTGCCATTACAAAAAGTGTGATCGGGTAAAGCATAATAAAAAGAAAAACAGGCAGCCGCCACTGCATCATCGTTTTCAATTCGTACATCACCCACCATTCTTGCACGTGCAGGAACAAAACAAAAAGAATCCAAAGCAGATGAGGCCAGTAAATAATTAGTTTATGACGCTTTTGAATTAACCGGGCAATGCCCGTGAGTACCTGGGTGATCCCCAAACCAAGTACAATAGAGATCAACACCGTGACGTATTCGAATGAACTGATCATAAAGCGTTACATGCATGAAATGAAATCACAAGTATTTCATCAAGGAGCTGATCGGTGCACGGTTGGTATAATCGGGATCGAAGAAACGATACACGATGATACCTTTTTGATTGATGATGTACACCGCCGGCACAGGCAAATTCTCACTATTCACTGGCCCGTTGATGATGTTCAAATCAACTTTTATTTTTTTATACTTGCTGAGTGCTTTATCATCCAGCTTGTAGGCCACGTCATAGCTTTTCATAATCTTGAGCGATTCATCATGCAGAATAGGAAATGTAGCTTTAGTCTTCTCTACACTCTTCACAACATACTCCGGTATCTCTGGCGTGACGGCAACCACCGAAGCACCTTTCGCACTAATGCTTAATAACGACTCTTCAAGTTCTTTCAAATATTTATTACAATAAGGGCACCATTCACCACGATAAAAGACAAGCAGAACATTTCCCTTCTTGAGCAGCGACTTCAATGTAACCGTCTTACCATACTGGTCCTTAGCTGAAAAATCTGGTGCAGACTGGTTGACTTGAAGACCGTGCGGATCTTGCGCCGCGACCAATGTGCTTATAAGGAGTAGAACTGCGCCGGTAATTAGTCTAAGTTGACTTGTCAATTTCATTTTTATTTTCGTTTTCGATTATTCATCCGCTAACTCTAATGGGCAGGAAGAAGTTTCCGTTCTTGGATTTACTTAAGGTTCTGTCATTCGCACGACAAACTAAAGAGAGCCAAAGTACTTTGGCTCTCTGTGTTCGCTAACTATTTTTTAAGCGCTGCCCATTTAACCGGTAGCTGAGTCAATAGGTTCTGCTCATTTTTATTCCATTCCGGCAACGTGTTGAATGGGCTACCATTGAAATTGCCATTGAAGAAAAGGTGTAGTTTATTGTCGATTATTTTGAACGTTTCGGGGTTGACCGGCACTTTCTTTCCTTTTTCTGCTACGCCCCACGCACAATATCCGTCGCACACTGGTAGGTACTTCTCAGGATTACTTTTGAACAGGCTTTTGTGTTCTTCAGAAGCAAATTGATATTTCACTCCATTGAGTTCGTGCGTAAAGTTTTTATTTCCTTTTACCGCAGCATTGTCGGTGAAATAGGCTACTAAATCATAGCCTCCGTTGGCAACTTTATTTTTGTCGATCGGCTCCACCACTTGAGCATAAGTAATCGCTCCGTTAATAAAGAGTGCGATTGCTAAAAGAGACTTTGTGATTGCTTTCATAATACTAGTTTTAAAATTGTTTTATGTTTTTTTATTGTGGCACAAAGGTGAGGTGGCGTACCCGGCTTTAAAATGGATAATTACCGCAAGGTGGTGGACAATTTTCCCTCGGTTGTCTGGATATCTAAAATCCGATCTGCTGTGAGCAAAGAAGCAAGTGCCCACGCAACGCGTTGAAATCTGGGTGATGCTTATAATTTTGGTTACGCAATAGAAACTCTCTTGTAAATCTTACCGTTAATATTTCTGAAAATCTTCAAGAGTCTAATAAATTTTTCGATCAGGTATTTGGGGATCAAGTTTTTCACATGCGATTTAAACCTAGATAGTCTAGTTGTACTGATAAACCTAAATACCAGGTCATCCTTTGATTGATCTACCATCATAAAATCAGGATAGCGAAGCGGAAATTCGATCGTTTCTCGAATCAGATCATGCCCCACTCCCTTGGGGTTAAGTGTATTTGTACCGTCAGGGCCAAACCCAAGATTACTTACCAGGTTTTTATTAGGAACTATCGTTAATCCGGAATTTATCTTGCAGGCAAATTGCCACTGATAGTCCCAAATAGTTCTGGAACTGGTTTGCGCATCGCCTTTGTACATCTTTCCAAAAACGTACTGGTAAAAATCACGTTCGTAGATTGTATTATAAGAAAGATCAAGATATTTTCTCCTGCGAACTTCTTCGTAATGATTCATGTGAAAGTCATAAAGCTTCCAAGCCCTTCTCCAAGTTGCCCACCCCCACATGTAAATATGTTTTGAGAATCTGAATGAATATTCCTTATCTCGCAAATGAGTTTGTTCAAAATTATTTCCCCCGATCACCATCACCCGGGTGTCTGTTCGATACCTTTCTAATAGTTCAGCGCAAAATGAGAAGAAGGAAGGTGACGGGAGACAGTCATCTTCGAGAATTATGCCTTCAGTCTCATGCTCAAAGAACCATGTAATAGCAGTGCATGGGCCTTTTCCACAACCCAAATTCTCTTCTCTGAATAACGTATGAACTTCACATTCCCAATCAATGGAGGTAGCTATCCGCCTCGCTTCTTCGCATTTTTGTATCTCGCCTAATCGGTCTTTGCGAGGTCCATCGGCAGCAATATAAAAACGGGATGGCCTTGCACTCCGAATTGCGTTGAAAACTTTAGCCGTAATTTCAGGCCGATTAAAAATAATCAATAGCACCGCCGTAGAGAGTTTAGTATCCAAACAAGGTTGGAGCGTTGTCTCGGTAAAATTCACTTTTAAAATAATTAAGTTCGTCTTATGCCATTGAGATTCAAGACGACAATGGATTTTTTGATATATCTCAACTCGTTAGACCTAAATGGTAAATAATGATTGTCTGAGATTGCAAAAGTGATCAAACGTAACTTTGTTATCAATGATAGGAATCATCGTTTAGTTTGATCTAGGCAAGTTATCGGCTGAAATTGCAATGAACTTAGTTCAAACCCTTCATAGCCGCCAGAATTTTCAATCGGAGTTCGAGTTATCGTCAATCGTTGCTCATTGGTCTTGCAAGCGACACCTTCACTCAATCTTCTATTCTAGTTTTAGGTTCTAATTAGCCATGAAAAGGAATCTATTTTTAATTGCACTGATTGGTATGGCCTTGGAGGGCCTCTCTCAAACGGCCAAGCCAATCGACAAGTACGTTGATGCCACTTTCGGGGTGGCTAAATATCAAGGGACTTTATCTTTATCGTACGTGCATATGTGGAGATTGGGCTCTAAACAAAAATTAGGAATTGGATTAGGCGGTCGCTTCACTTCTTACCTGGCAGCCAATCAATACTATACAACTGCTCCGGCAAAACTCACTTCGGGAAGCACTAGTCCTACAATCATATTTCAAGACAACATCCAAGCTAACATCGATACCTTCCTGATAAAGTCCCCTCAAGTCAATTCACTTAACCTCAGCATTCATATTGATTATCAATTCAGCAAAAAGATTCTCGCTGGATTTAATATCGATGCCATCGGTTTTTCTTTCGGAGGGAGTCGTTCAGGAAACTATATAAACGGTGCGTCTGGCAAAATGGTGAGTGCAACGCCTACTCCATTTAATATTCTGCTCATAAGCGACAACGATAAGGGCAGCCTAAATTCGGAGTTCTACTTTAGGTATTTTTTAAATGACAAGTGGGGATTGAAAGCCGGAACACAGTTCTTATTTACTGAATACACCACTGAGACCAAGGTTCAACAATTTCCGGAGGAGAACGATCGATTCAGAAATAAATCACTCCTCTTCTGCTTAGGGGTAAGTTATAAAATTTGAGTTTTGAAATTATAGAATGAAATATCTGATCGTCATCTTATTGATAATTGCGGGCTGCACGCCACAAAATACCACACCTACTATGCCAGTCACCAAACCAATAGCACTTGACACTACAAAAGCTCAATTGCTAAAGAAGGGAATGTTTGTCGGCCTCGATGGGCCAACTAGTGGCTTAGCTAGTATATATAGCCAATCAGGCTCAACATTTGTTTTGTTGAATCCATTCGAATCTCACAGCGGCCCAGACCTAAAGGTGTATATCAGCAAAGACGTTGACGCTAAGGACTACATCAGATTAGGCAACCTACAATCGACATCAGGTAGACAAGAATATTCCGTACCAAGTGGCACAACCATCGCTGATTTTAATTACGTACACATCTGGTGCCAGGCATACTCCGTGGATTTCGCAAGGGCCGAACTGAAATAAGAGAATGTGATGATTAGCTAAATACAATCAACATAATTTCTCTTTTGTAAGAGAGACGACAAATAAAATTCCATCAAACGATCATCTTAGCGTCAAAAAAATAATGAAATTTTTAAATCCAAAAACTCACGGTGCAATTGATTACGTAGTGGTTATTTTCTTATGGATATCGCCAACTGTTTTCGGTCTGTCGGATTTTGTTTCTACAATAACATACGTTTTGGGCGGCATACACCTGTTGCTCACTTTGTTTACCAACTTCCAATATGGGCTTATTAAAATCATTCCATTCTCCCTACATGGGTGGATTGAATTAGCAGTTTCCCTTGTTTTAGTTGCCGCTCCCTGGTTGCTTGGATTCAGCGGAGCTGCCGTGGATCGGATTTTCTATATTGGCTTTGGTATCGCTGTGTTTGTTACCTGGCTGGTAACTGACTATAAGGAAAGTAAAATTTCCTGATCGAAATCGCTATTTGATTTCTTGCTGGCGGTAGTTTCTTTTCTCCAAAATTAAAAAGACAAGTTCAACAGCAATCCAGACTCCCAACAGTCCCATGAGATAACGGATTCCGCTTCTCACGCGAGAGGAGTCATCAATAAACTTTGTCGTTTCATTAAGTAACAGGTTCAATTTATGTTTAGAATCCAGCGAGTCATTTCTGATCTTCTGAATTGTTTTGAATTTAAATTCAGCAATAGTCATCGTATTGTCGTCCGCTTTTCTGTTTACATACACAAGCAGTAAAACAATCAAGAGAAAGAAAACTCCTCTACAAATATTTCTACCCTGTTTCATTTATTTGATTTCTAAGATTGCCCCTCCTAATATCCGAAACTAAGTTCAATATTTGATTATACTTCCGTCAGTCTAATTTTTTTCGCGCGCCGATTCTAAACGTTCCCGGTGAGCAGCCCGATAACGCATGGAAGGATTTTGAAAAATGGCTTAAATCACTATATCCAATTTGATTTGCTATTTCGCTAACGCTATAATCACTTACTAACAACAATTCCTTTGCACGCTCAATTTTCTTCCGTCGGATATAGCGTGCAGGTGACTCGCTAAAGAGAGCTGCAAATTCTTCCTTGAAGGATGTAAGGCTTAAACCCGCTAGTTTTGCTAGTTCACTCACGGAAAAATTATCATACAAGTGTGCATTGACTACCTCTGATACAGTGGTGGCTTTACGACTAAATAATGCCGTAAAAAGTTGATGAATATTTTCAGAATGTGTTGATTGAACAAGAAGCAGAATTAATTCTCTCACTTTCAAAACAAGTATATCTTCAGTTACAATTTGCGGATTGTCGAAGTAAAACAGGAGGCTATCAATGAATTTCTCCATGACCGTGTTGTTGACCGTTTTGGTAGGAAGAGACGGTTTTTGATTTACCTTAAGAAAAGTTGGCATTTCATTTCGAAAGATTTCGCGAAGTATATCCGGGTATAAATGGATTGCTAAGACCTCTGATCGCTGATGGGGGCATGTATTTATAAAGTCGGCGAAGTAATAGCCACAATTCAGCACTACTCCATCTTTGGGCACCAAGGTTGTCTTTGAGTCGACACCGTTCACCGCAAGATCTCCGCCCAGAAGATAGACATAACAAGCCTCTTTTGGAAATTTTACACCCATTCTAAACGATTTTTCAATGGTTAGTTTTTCCAGAATGCGCTTACCCTTGAAGTCAAAATGTTTTCTTACAGTGATCAAAGGAGCTAGATTTTGTTCATGACTTTGAAAATTTATATTGTTTGCTAAGTATTATAAGATTCACTACAGCAACTGCCATAAAAAAAAGCGGGATAAAGGGTGGCTTAATTTTAAGGGGAAGAACTTCAGCCGGCACGTTGGGATGAAGATGAACATAAGTTGCGGTCGTCATCATAATAATAACAGCGACTGAGGCAAATGCTGAAAGCAGAGAATAAAATTCGAAAGAAAACCGTTCCCTGAATCTTATTAATGCTAAAAACGCGAGGCCGACTGTCAGCTCCCCGGCAATTCCTAGCGCATAGGACGCCTGACCAAGTTCGCTGGCACCGATTTGTACACAGTACCAGCTCTCAAAGGGATTGAAGAATTTCAAGAATCCAAACATAAACATAATTGTTCCTAGAAACAGGTTAATAACTTTGTTGTACTTCATAAAGCTTATTTTTAATAACGATTCAAAAGTAAGCGAGTACGTGATGGTCATGTTTGGATAAAACGACAAACGATTGGTCAATTTAGT
>DASYTA010000291.1:0-6356 GCA_036002745.1 Cyclobacteriaceae bacterium
CATTCCAAATCCGCAGCTGAGCGGAGGTAAATCGAAAAACGCCTTTTTGTTGTTCGCTATAAATTCGTTGCAATGAAAAGTGATATAAGTAGAGGCCTAATACAAACCCTAGTTTAATCCACATCCATGTTTCGATGCTTCCAAGCATGTACAATACAGTTGGCCCGAGGATCAGCGTCAAAATTGCCGAAGGCCAGGTAATCGCAAACCAAAGTTTTTTGATCATCAGGCTAAATTGCTGCTGAAGAATTTTTCTTTCCGCTTCGGGTTTGTCGTAGGCTTCAGTGTTGTAAATAAACAACCTCACCATGTAGAATAAACCGCTGAACCAAGTGACAATAAAAATGATGTGGAGGGCTTTTAGGTAAGAATACATAGCTTCAAATGTAATAGCCATTCTGCGTTAAAGCCAATGTCTTCCAAAATTCATGACAAAAATCAAGTTGAGCTATGGAGGGCTATCACCTTTTTAAAATCGGCTGTCTGTTTAATTCAAACGATTTTAAAATCAGTGTTATGCACTTTGAAGAGTTACTTAAAAAATACGATGTTCCCGTTCCCCGCTATACCAGTTATCCCACTATGCCCTTCTGGAATATTGAATCATTTACCCTCAATGAATGGCTTTTTTCCGTCAGGAAAATTTTTGAAGAAACCAACAGCACTAAAGGCATAAGCCTCTACATTCATCTTCCTTTTTGCGAAAGCCTCTGCACCTACTGTGCATGCAATATGCGAATAACAAAAAACCACAAAGTGGAAGAGAAGTATTTACAAGCTGTAATCCATGAATGGCAACAGTATTTGGAGTTGTTTAATGAACCACCTATTATTCGTGAACTCCATATTGGAGGCGGCACGCCAACTTTCTTTTCCCCTGAAAATCTGGAGAAGCTGATCAACGGCATTTTGAAATTCGGAAAAATACATCCACAAGCCGAGTTCAGTTTTGAAGGGCATCCCAACAATACAACCCAAGCTCACCTTCAACAACTTTATAAATTAGGATTTAAGCGCGTAAGCTTCGGGGTGCAAGATCTTGATTACAAAGTGCAGAAAACAATCAACCGTATTCAGCCTTTCGAAAACCTGGAGTGCGTAACGCATCAAAGTCGAGCGTTGGGATACGAATCAATTAGTTATGATTTAGTTTATGGATTACCTTTTCAAACCTCTGAGACAGTTGAGAACACCGTCAAACAAATCATTACATTAAAACCAGATCGCCTTTCATTTTATAGTTATGCTCATGTTCCGTGGTTGAAACCGGGTCAGCGTGGGTATGAAGATTCAGACTTGCCTAGTGATGTTGTGAAACGATCTTTATACGAAACGGGTCGCTCCATTTTCCTTGAAGCAGGTTACATTGATATCGGCATGGATCATTTTGCTTTACCAAACGATACTTTGGCGGTGGCTCAACAAGCAGGAACCTTGCACCGAAATTTTATGGGCTACACCACAACAGCCACCAATTTATTGATAGGACTTGGCGCATCGTCTATCAGTGACTCACACTACGGTTATGCACAAAATTTAAAAAAAGTTGAAGAGTATCAAGAAAAGGTTTTCAATGGAGAATGGGCTGTTTTTAAAGGTCATCACCAATCCAAGGAAGATCTATTTATCAAACATTGTATTTTGGAAATTGCCTGTAAGGGTAAATTGCAAGCGGCTCTTTTGGAACAAACAATGAATGAAACTTTATTTGATGACTTAAGTGTGATGCAACAAGAAGGGATCATCATGTTGTCTGAGTTTGGATTTGAAGTAACTGAGTTAGGCAGGGCTTTCATCAGAAATGTTTGTAGTCTATTTGATAAACGAATGAAGAGCCTGCCGGAAAAAAAAATATTCAGTAAAGCAATCTAACCTTTGTTTTCGAAGGCAGCCATCTGTTTTTGAAAGAGCTCTTCAGCCAGTTTGTCGTCAGTGATAAGATACCTGCCTCCAACATAGCGAATAATTTTACCTCCGTGAAAAACGGGCATAATGGTAGCATTAACCCAATAATGATCTCCACTTTTAGTACGGTTCTTTATCACCGCTCTGAAAGTATCACCTTTCTTTATGGTCATCCAAAGCTGACGAAACAATTCTTTTGGCATGCTTGGATGACGGATTATGTTATGAGAGCGGCCAATCAATTCCTCTCTACTGTATCCAGAAATAGTGCAAAATGGATCGTTGGCAGACAGAATTGTGCCATGCAAATCTGTTTCCGAGATGATAACGGAGTTCCTTTCTCCTTCAAGATTAAGTCCAGCTAATAATCTTTCCATTATCTTCCAAACCACCAGAGATTGCAAGCATTTTTCAATGACAATTGTCATTGATCCAATGAAAAGTGACATGATAAAAGTCATAATAACTCTTTCCCTCTTCCATTGAGTTAGTCCCAAATTGAAACTGCAATTATTTAATAATGCCCTAATTCGTTCGTTTTAAACGCTATTTGGCTTGGCACATTTTTGAAAGAAAAGTGGTATACAACCAACAGACATGATCCACAAACCCAGCTTAATTAAGCTTTATCACCTGCTCGTCAGTGCTGACGGTACTGTCAATGAAAAGGAACTTAGCGCTGGCAAACAAATGATCAAGGCTGAGGGCATCAATGAATTTGAGTTCGATCGTATCATTGATAACCTGAAGAAAAGGAAAGCAAGTGTAATATATTCTGAATGTGTAGAAGAATTGAAAAAGCTCGATCACGACCTACAAATTCGCTGCATTGCTTGGCTCAGTTTAATTGCCAACTCCGATGGATTCATGGACAAAACCGAGTGGCAGTTCATCTACAAATTATATCATGTTGAGTTGGGCCTTCAGTTAGATGAGGTAATGAAAAAGCAAAAGGACTTGATGAGCCTAAAAGAAAAGCCATCGTTGATGGCTGTTCTTTGAAAATATCAGGATTAGATTTTTAAAATCCATCATCTTTCGGCTCCCACAATTCTATTTTGTTTCCTTCCGGGTCCATGATCCAACCGAATTTTCCGTAAGGATATTCTTGCATCTCTCCTACTATTTGAACTCCTTCTTCTTTCAAAACTTTTAGCAGTTCAACTAAATTCTCAACTCTATAGTTAAACATGAATTGTTTTTCGCTTGGCTGAAAATAATTCGAGTCTTCTTTGAACGGGCTCCATGCGGTGGATGCCGGTACTTTTGCATCTCGGTTGTTCGGATCAATCCACTCGAAAGAACATCCGTATTCATTCACAGGCAAACCCAAATGTTTGCCATACCATTCTTTAACTTTCTTTGGGTCTTTCGTCTTAAAGAAAACTCCACCCAGGCCTGTAACACGTTTCATTTAGGTTGCTTTAAATTTTAAATTGTTTGTTGAGTTTTTAGAAACTCCTTCTTACGAAGAAGCGCTGCACTGATGAGTGATATTAGTATTCCAACAGGAGAAATTTCTGCCAAGGTAAAACCAAATCGAACAATTGGATTTTTATACATCTCATCAAATTCCGCCATCTCTTTTTGCTTCGCTGCTAATTCTGCCACGCTGGCACCAGCATCTTTCATTTTCTGCAGCGAATAGGCATTGAACTTTTGCAAATAATCAGAGGCTAGCGTGTTAAACATTACTTCCCATGTTAATGCGTAAATAACACCTGCAACAAGAGTAATTAACAAGCCGAGCCCAAAAGCTCTTCCAAAACTGATCGCGCCATTCAATTGATTATCGCGATAAGATTTTACACCGAAGAAGATAAGCGAGAGAGCAATAATCATGGTGGTGTAACCCACCAACATACCGTACTCAGGTGTTAGGGTTCCGTTTTCATGCAATGGATAAGTAGCGAAAAACATTCCGCCAACAATAACTCCGGCTATTGAGCCATAAACAAGGAAGATTCTTTTCATAGTGATTTTTGTTTTGTTAAGGCGAAATACTATCAGAATCGGCCTTAATCCATCACCCGAAGGAATGATTCTCGGAAAAGTTAATAAAATACTACTAAAGGATGGCTTGTTATTTTATGAATTGACGAGCTCATAATGAATTAAGGTATGAGCATCAATTCTTTTGACCGTTGGATCGCTTGTGTTCTTCGCTTCACTTCCAGCTTTAGAAATAAATTGGAAGTGTGTGTCTTCACCGTATTGAGTGACACAAAAAGCTTATCAGCGATTTCTTGATTGGAGAATCCCTCAGACATTAATTGAAGAACTTCCAGTTCACGTTTGCTAATGCCCAGTCGATTGCATTCAGTTTCATTAAAACTAAAGTCGTTTTGCAGGATGATCTTTGTTTTTGCCTGCGTTAATCGCTGGCCAGCCCAAATTCCAATTGTAACAAAGACAATCGCGACTATGCCGAGGTAAAACTCAAGAGACAGGTCACGAATGATGAAACCATATTGAAGCCATTGCATTAGAAATAGTAGCGCAGCTAATGCTAACCCGTAGAGAATGATTGTCCTTTTCACAGAGAACTAAATTATATAATTCTCCTTGAAATTCGCTACCATTCAAAGTGTTACTCCGACCTTAAACTATTCACCGGATTGGCCAGTGCTGCCTTGATAGATTGATAGCTCACCGTGCACAACGTAATCAATAGAGCGCCTACTCCTGACGCTGCAAAAATCCACCAGGCAATGCCTGTTCGGTAATCATACTTTTGAAGCCAGCCGTCCATGAAATAATAGGCCATCGGCATAGCGAGTAAAAGAGAGATGATGACGAGCACAACAAAATCTTTTGAGAGCATTCCCCAGAGATTCACTACCGAAGCTCCCATCACCTTACGAACACCAATTTCTTTTGTGCGTTGTTCAGCCACAAAACTAGCTAACCCAAAAATTCCCAAACAGCTGATGAAGATCGCGAGTATGGCGAAAGAGCTCGCAAGCTTACCTACCCGTACTTCACTTTGAAATTTACGATCATACTCTTCATCCACAAATTTGTATTCAAAAGGCACAGCCGGATCATATTTGGTAAATACACTCTTAATTTTTTCTATGGATTCTTGCGTACTCTTGGCAGGATTTAATTTCAAAATGAACAGGCTTCCTTGATCTTTATCAATATGAAACAAGGATGCTCTTACAGGCTCATAAGGTGATTCAACAATCATGTCTTTGATTACACCAATAATCGTATACGGTTTATTATTCCAGTTAAGAACTTCGCCCACAGGATTTTTGAATCCTAAAAATTTAACAGCCGATTCATTGATAACAAAAGCCGATGAGTCTGTAGCATATTCTCGCGAAAAATCACGGCCATCTTTAAAAGTCCATCCCACCGTTTTGCCATAGTCGTGATTAACACTGTTGTTAGGGAAATCGACGGCAAGCGCGGGATCTTTTCCTTTCCATGTGAATCCTCCATTAGTATTCCACACTTGTGTTGTAGGGCTGCCGGATTCCGTCATCTCCAAAATTGCACCTGAATTTTTCAATTCATTGCGAACGGCCTCAAGGTGGTTATGTATTTCTTTCGAAGCACTTTCATAGACATTAATCAGACCATTGCGATCATAACCGATCGGCCTATTTTTAGCAAACTCGATCTGGCGAAAAACTATAATCGTTCCAATGATAAGCGTAACTGACACAGTGAACTGTAATACCACAAGCACCTTTCGGGGAAGAGAAGCAAATCTGCCAGCGCGGAAAGTGCCCTTCAAAACTTTTACTGGCTGAAAAGAAGATAGGTAAAGAGCTGGATAACTACCGGCGATAATCCCTGTGAGCACACTAAAACTAATACCAGCAATCCAGAAAAGTGGATTGCCCCAAAGAAGTTTCAATTTTTTATCGGCTACCTCATTGAACATCGGTAGTGCCAGCTGCACAAAAATCAGTGATACGGCAAATGCCAGTAGCGCTACAACAAGCGACTCGCTGAAGAACTGGCTAATCAATTGCGCTCTCAGTGATCCGATTGATTTACGTATGCCAACTTCTTTCGCCCGTTTCTCAGAGCGAGCTGTACTTAAATTCATAAAGTTGATGCACGCCAACATCAACACAAACACACCGATGATACCAAAGAGCCAAACAAATTCAATCCTGCCTCCAATATTTTTTCCGTTTTTAAAATCAGAATATAAATGCCACTTACTCATAGGATGAAGGAAGACCTCTGGCTTATATTTTCTATCTTCTTCGTCCTTCAGTTTGTTGAATTTTACATTTACGATTTTTGCAGAAACTTTTTCCATATCTGCATTGTCTGCTATTTGAGCAAAAGTTTGGGTAAAGTTGCTTCCCCACGGATTTTCCATCTTCCTGATCCATTTGTAAGTGATCAGGTATAGTTCCCAAGGAACTATGTAGCCCATATTGCGGAAAGTAGAATTGTAAGGCAAGTCTTCATAAACACCAGTC
>DASYTA010000292.1:0-7880 GCA_036002745.1 Cyclobacteriaceae bacterium
CATCGCCCAAGAAGTTGAACAACTAAATTTTAAAGACATTCTGCTCGTTAACTCAGCAGCAACAAAATCAGCAGAAGATCAAAAACATTCACACGCTCACATTGAAGGTCAACTGATTTTCATGCGGGTGAATAGCGTAGACATGTATTTTACCAAATACCTTGGTGAGCAGTCCAACGTATTGAACGGGTTTATCATGCAACCGAACAAGGTATACTTGTTTTCGCATGGCAGCACGATAAAGACCCAAGCTGGTGATGCGCTTTACTACAGCGATTTGGTGGCTCATTTCAACGAAGAGATCAAAACCACCAAACTCTCCTTTAATGCGAACATCGAGGAATTTAAATTCCCGAATGGTGCAATTGGCTTACGCGACGTTGTTATATCAGAAGGTCCAGGTAAGTTAATTGGCATTATGGGAGCCAGTGGTGCAGGTAAGACAACCTTGCTTCTCACGTTAGCTGGTTTAGAAACGCCATCAAAAGGAGACATCAAAATCAATGGGTTTAACATCCATACTGAAAAAGATAAAATTGAAGGAGTAATTGGTTTTGTTTCTCAGGATGATTTGTTGATGGAGGAACTTACTGTTTATCAAAACCTTTATTACAACGCCAAGCTTTGCTTCTCTCATTTCACTGAGCAGCAATTGCATGAACGTGTAATGGAAACACTCGAAAATCTTGGGTTGGATCAACGCAAAGATTTGACCGTAGGGAGCGTGCTTGACAAAAAAATTAGTGGAGGGCAAAGAAAGCGATTGAACATCGCCCTGGAGTTAATACGCGAGCCCGCTATTTTGTTTTTAGATGAGCCAACATCTGGCCTCTCCTCTCGCGACTCCGAGAACGTAATCGACTTATTGAAAGAACTTTCACTGAAAGGGAAACTGATATTTGTGGTTATCCACCAGCCTTCGTCCGACATCTACAAAATGTTTGACAAGATGATCATCATGGATACCGGTGGCTACCCAGCTTACTATGGATCTCCGGTTGAAGCCGTTACCTATTTTAAAAAAGCAACCCTTCAAGTAGATAGCAACCGGGGTCAATGCGAAACTTGCGGTAACGTTAATCCAGAACAGATTTTTAACATCATCGAATCGAAGGTAGTTGATGAATATGGGCAGCCTACTAGCAAAAGAAAGGTGACACCACCTCAGTGGCACGAAATGTACCAGAAGCGGTTTAATGTGTATAAGATTGAGGATGTTAAAGAAACCCCTCCAAGTACGCTTCGCATCCCTAGCAAATTAAAACAAGCCGTGATTTTCACCACGCGCGATTTCCTCTCGAAGTTGAGTAACAAACAATATTTGCTTATTAACTTATTGGAGGCGCCATTACTCGCCATCATTCTCACATTTATTGTTAAATACAAAAGCGCACCTGGAGGCAAAGAATATGTTTTCCGCTTCAACGACAACTTCCCTGCATTTTTGTTAATGGCGATCATCGTGGCGCTGTTCATGGGTTTAACGGTAAGTGCGGAGGAGATTATTCGCGATCGCAAAATTTTGAAACGTGAGTCGTTTTTAAATTTAAGTTGGAATAGTTACTTGATTTCTAAACTGAATATACTTTTTCTATTATCCGCAATTCAAACATTCATGTTTGTCATCGTTGGTAATTTAATTTTAGAAATTCACGGATTGACTTGGGCTATGTGGTTAGTGCTTTTCTCCACTTCATGTTTTGCCAATGTTCTTGGGTTGAACATTTCATCAGCATTCAATTCGGCAGTTACGGTTTATGTGATGATCCCTCTTTTGCTAATTCCTCAAATGATTTTGAGTGGTTTGCTTTTCCCATTCGATAAGTTGAATAATCTGATTAGCACAAAAGGCAAAGTGCCAATCGTTGCAGATATGATGGCGTCACGTTGGGCTTATGAAGCAATGGCAGTATATCAGTTTACCAACAACGAATATGAAGCTCCCTTCTATCAATATGAAAAGGAAGAAGCTAAAGCAGATTTCAAGTCAGCTTATTTGGCAGACGAACTCAAAAAAAGAAATCGATATCTACTAGAGAATTTCGAAAGCAAGAACAGTTCGATTAAAGAGCAAGTCGAGAAGGATCTTGTTATTTTAAGAGATAACTTGAGAGACGAACCCTTCCGCACAGGTCTTGAAAAGGTTAACATTGACGAAGATCTTACAGTAAAAAAATATTCAAAAGCAACGGGCGAAATGCTAGAATCTTATTTCGAAGGTTATCGCTCTCACTATCAAAAGATTTATAACGAAAACGTTAACCTCATGGAAAGAAAGATGGCTTTCTATGAAAAGAATGGAGTAAATATAAATGACGAGAAGAATGCATACTTCAATGAAAGTCTAGCTGACTTGGTTAAAAATGTCTCAGTGAAAGAGCGGCTTCTGGAATACGAGGGGAAATTAATCCAAGAGATTAACCCCATATTTCAAGACACCAAGCCACAAGGTATTTTAGATTACCGCACGGCATTTTTCATCCCTGAGAAAAACCTACTAGGGCTTACCGTAAGCGCTTTTGTATTTGATATTCTTGTAGTTTGGGCAATGGCTTTTATGTGCTATGTTGCCTTATATTTTGAATGGCTCCGGAAAATTGTTGAATTTTTTGGTAACGTGAGCATTCCTAATAAGGTGACTATCCCGTTCCGCAGGAAATAATAATTTTGTAACCATTGCTGAATTTTTAATTTTGTAAATAACAAATGAAAGCTATGAGAATTGTAATGATTGGCTTAGTGGCAGCGATACTCCTAACAGCCTGTGGTAAGAGTAAAAAGCCCGATGAACAAGCCTTTCTCAACAGCCTGGATTCCGCCAAAAAAGGCCCATCCATTGATGAGGAGGTAATCGGAAGCATTTTACAGCAAATCCCAAGCCCTTTGGAGATTTCCGTTTTGCTTAAAGAATCGGGTACAAAGTACTCTTTCGGACTCCTTAATTCTCCCGATAATCTCTCAAAGTATAACAGCAACTATAAAAAAGCACTGAACTTAGGGATATACGGTACTGACTTAGGGTACACTAATATCTACCAGCAAAATCAGGATGGAATAAAATTCCTAGCGTCTATTAAATCACTTGCCAATGAGCTAAATATTGGTCAATTCTTTGATATCGAAACGATTGGTCGTCTGGCAGGAAACAGTAAAAATCTTGATTCATTGCTTTTGATCACCACCCAAAATTTCAACGACATCAATCGTTATTTACAAACTCAAGGACGCGCAAACTTGAGCGTGTTGCTCCTTACGGGAGGTTGGTTAGAGGCTATGCAAATCACTTGCCAGGTAGCCACTAAAGATCCAAAAAATAAAGAGCTACGCGAAAAAATTGGCGAGCAAAAGATCATTCTTGAGCAAATTGTGCTTCTCTACACTTTTTACAAGGATGACGAAAATATGGCATCGTTATTGAAGGATCTGGAGGAGCTTAAAGGCGCTTTTGATAAAATCAATATTACTTATACTTACAAAGAATCAACGATGGAAGTAGTAAATGGAGTTGCTGTGATTAAAGATAACAGTACAACAACTATCGATATTACCGAAAAGGATGTTGAAAACATCACAAAGATTACTAATTCAATCAGAAATAAAATTGCCAGCTAATACGAACGAATTAATTCCTATGAAAAAAATAATTTATTCCTTACTGATGGTTTCATTTATCGGACTCACATCAACAAATTTGGCCAGCCAGTGTAACCCTGACAATTTTGCAAATGCCTGTATTCCTAAACTAGCGACTGGCTTTAACTTTTTAAAAAGTTACAAGGTGGATGGTGAGGGTGGCAAAGACAAAGTTGAATACAGTTATGTATTCACAAAAGGAACGCAATACATGATTAATCTTTGTGCTAACGGTAATGCCACAGATGGTATCGTGGTCTCCTTGTTTGATTCAGGAAGAAATAAAGTTGCCACCAGCAAAATCAATGGTCAGTTTATTAGTGCTATAGCCTACCCTTGCAATGCAACCGGTATATACTATATCCAGTACACTTTTGATGGTTCTACTGGTAAATGCGGAGGAAGCGCTCTTGGATTCAAGAGATAGACTCAAAATTATACTTCTCGAAAAAGCCCCGTCCGCCAGTTGGCGGACGGGGCTTTGTTTTGTTACACAGAATTGAAGAACTTGATCTAATAAAAGTATTTAAATGCCTAAAGTTCTAATCATTGAAGATGAAGTAAGTATACGATCTGTTTTAAAAGATATTTTAAAAGATCAAAAAGATTTAAAACTACAAGTTGAGGAAGCAAAAGATGGCGCTGAAGGCTTGACCAAATTGGAAGCAGATCATTTTGATCTCGTACTCTGCGATATTAAAATGCCGAGAATGGACGGATTAGAAGTTCTGCAAAAAGCTAAAGCAAAGGATATTGACTCCACTTTCATAATGATTTCCGCCCACGGCACAACCGAATTGGCCGTTGATGCAGTAAGAAGCGGAGCTTATGACTTCCTGCAAAAGCCACCCGATCTCAATCGCCTTTTAATTACCATCCGTAATGCCCTTGTAAAAAATACAATGGCCAATGAAACCACTCAGTTGAAGAAGAAAATCTCTCAACGATTTGAGATCATTGGCCAGTCAAATGCTGTTAAAGAAATACTGAAGATGATCGAAAAGGTAGCACCTACGGATGCCAGGGTGCTAATTACAGGACCCAATGGATCAGGCAAGGAATTAGTAGCGAGGCAGCTGCACGAAAAAAGTAATAGATCTTCCGCATTATTTGTGGAAGTAAATTGTGCTGCTATCCCATCGGAGCTCATTGAAAGTGAATTATTCGGTCATGAAAAAGGTGCTTTTACTTCAGCTATAAAGCAGCGAGTCGGGAAATTTGAACAAGCCGATGGAGGTACATTATTTCTTGATGAGATTGGCGATATGAGTTTATCGGCTCAAGCCAAGGTGCTACGAGCGCTGCAGGAAAATAAAATAACCAGAGTGGGTGGCGACAGTGAAATTGCGGTAGATACAAGGGTAATTGCTGCAACCAATAAAGATCTTAAAAAGGAAATTGCCGAAGGCCGATTCCGCGAAGACCTCTATCACCGGCTTTCTGTAATTGTAATTAAAGTTCCTTCACTAAAAGAACGGAAGGAAGATATTACATTATTGATTGATCGATTTCTAGAGGAAATTGCAGCCAATTATGGAGCTAAGAAAAAATCAATTGACCAAGCAGCTATAAAAGGACTAACAGAAGCTGAATGGACCGGTAATATACGAGAGCTTAAAAACGTAATGGAGCGACTTGTGATAATGAGTGAAGGCGCTATTGGCCTTAATGATGTTAAAAAGTATTTGTAAAGATTACATTCTCTTTACTCCAGTACTCTTAACTTCCTTTTTGCTGTAAGTTGGGCATGTATACTGGCTGCAGGCCGAAATGAATGCAATTAGAGCAACGAACGCTAGTACCTTTTTCATAAGAATCATTTTGATGGTTAACAAAATTATAAATCTTTTATTTCCAAACAAACTTAAGGGACCTAAAAGCCATTTTAGGTAGGTTTCAAGCAATCAGCAGGTTACAACCCCTTAAATCGCTATTATCAGCCCGGCCAAGTACCTCAAAACTGGAACCGTGCACGATTCGCCCTAAATCCTCAGTTTCAATAAATGCGCAGGAATGGGCATTAGCCAGGTCGATAACATTTACTCCGCCAATCCTGCCATTACTTAACGTCAAAAACGGATCATTAATGTCCCGAATTTGTATTTTCATCCAAGCTGGCACCTGAAAGTAACCCTGACCTGCTGAATAGGCTTGCGACAAAAGTTCTGTCATGCCATATTCCGAATGAATTTGTTTCACATTGAATTTTTGACACAGAAAATTATGCAGTTCCTCTCTCACCCACTCCTTACGTCTGCCTTTCATACCTCCTGTCTCCATTACAATGCAAGAACTAAGATCAATTTCAAACTTCTCAGCTAAATCTAATAACCCAAAAGAAACTCCCCAGAGAATAATTTTCTTATTCGACTTTTTTAGCTCAGCTATTTTAGAAACTAGCTCGTTGTGATTACTGAGGTAAAATCCTGATTGACCGGTCAAATCTTTTCTTATAAAGTAATCGATCATGGCGATCAATGACGAGCCACTTCGTTCCAAATAAGATGGAAGCAGCGCCAAAAAATGATAGTTATCTGTCGAGCCGTAGAAGTGCTGAAAAATGGTAAGCGTATTTTTTAGATAAAAATCTAAGTCCCTAACACAATGCTGGCTAACGATTGAGCCCGAGGTTGCACTACTCGTAAACACAATCTCAGGTTTCCATGTACCGCAAACCACAGTATGTGATTTAAAAAAACGTATTGGCAAAAAAGGGATTTCATCCAAAGAATTAATTGCTTCAGGATCTTTGTCTAAATGATTAACATAAGTTTGATAAAGAAGGTTATTTTTGTATTGGAATCTAAAAAGCTTCAAAGCAGCATCCTCGAAGTTGGATTCGTTGATTTGACCGAGTGAAGAAGTGAAGTCGTCCAGTTCCAACGGGTTAAAAAAATTAATTCATCAAAGGTAAATGAATGCGCTGGATTAGAAATTTTATAATAATCCTGGTCTTGATTTGGGTAGTTGGTGGCTGTTTAAAACAGCCAGAAAATTCGATCATTCCTCAAATTCAATTTCAAGGTTTAGCTTTTAAACATGAAATGCCGAACGCGGTGGATACCTTAATCATTACTTTAAAATTCACAGATGGTGATGGTGATTTAGGCATCAACGGTGATGAAACTGCGATATATACTAGCGCCACAGACTCCACAGATATCAACTCACCTTTCTACTATATATACGATACTGCACATATTAATTCAACATGGTATTACACCCACTATAATAATTTGAAATTGCCTAAAGGTTTTCATTATGTAAACTATGCTTCATATCGCAAATTCCACTTTCTACCTTTCGACACTTTACCTGGAACTGGAACATTATCTTGCAAAAATTGGGAATACAGGAGCTCCCCTTCCGACACTCTGTACATCCAAGTTAACCCTTATAATAACAATATCTTTGTTGATGTCTATACAAAAAATGCAAACGGATCTTACACTTTCTTCGACCCTACCAAAATTTACCCTTTTGGAAATCTTTGTGTTACAAATTTTTTTAATTCAAGATTTCCAATTCTGTCATCTGATCTTGGAAAAAAATCATCTCTTGATGGCACAATAACCTACAAAATTCAATCAGCTGGTCTGTATATATTTTTGGGAGGTAAAACGATTAAAGTTAAAACATACATTCTCGATCGCGCTTTTCACAAAAGCGCCTGGATTGAATCGGATGATTTCATCATTAAGTGATGTTTCAGAGAATCAATATAATTTATTGAACCGGTCCGGATCAGCCTCGTGCATCAATTCATAAACCGTATCAAAAACCTCTTCTGGGTTAGGCTTCGAGAAATAATCTCCATCTGAGGCATAGGCTGGGCGATGCTCTTTTGCTGCAATAGTTATAGGTGATGCATCGAGAAAAGCAAAAGCCCGTTGTTCTTCCAAAACTTTTTGCATCATAAAGGCAGTAGCACCTCCAGGAACATCTTCATCTGCAAAAACAACCCGACTTGTCTTTTTGATTGATTGCGCTATTGAATGATGAATGTCAAAAGGAAGCAACGTTTGTACATCGATAACTTCACAAGAGATTCCTTTTTTCTCCAGGTCATCGGCTGCTTCCATCACTACACGACACATCGAACCATAAGTTACTATGGTAACATCGTCTCCCTCTCTTAAAATTTCAGGTACACCCAAGGGTATTTTAAATCCACCAACGTTATCTGGTAATTTTTCTTTTAACCGATAGCCGTTCAAGCATTCAATAATCAGGCATGGATCATCACT
>DASYTA010000293.1:0-8292 GCA_036002745.1 Cyclobacteriaceae bacterium
CTCTTGCGTCTCACCGTAGCCCATCTCAAAATCAACTGTGACCGGAATTGTTACTGATGCAGCTATCCTGCGAATGAGCATTAGATATTCCTCAAAAGGCATTTCCTCGCCATCAGAATATCCGAGCATGGTTGCTACTGCTGCACTTGATGTACCTACAGCCGAGAAATTACTTTTCTCAAGAATGGTTGCACTTTCTGCGTCCCACGCATTGGGTAGAATAAATAGATCATTTGCGCTATGAAGCGCTTTGAATATTTCAAATTTTGTCGCCATTGTTTTTTTTTTAACAAAGATGTGGCGGCACAGAACTCGGAAAATTGTACAGAATGGAACTAGCTTTTATTTGTTAGGAGACGCGAGCGTGGCGGTTGATTTTTCTGATTCAAATCCTGAAGGCGTGAGGCCGGTGAATGATTTAAACTCGCGAACAAAATGAGATTGATCAAAGTACCCGCATTCATACGCTACTGCAGTAAGTGGTAAATCTCCTTTTCCCATCAGCACGAGACTGTTTTGAAATCGATTTATCCTGGCAAATAATTTTGGGGTGAGTCCGGTGTGTTGAACAAATACCTTTTGAAGATACCTCGCTGTTATTCCGTATCGAGAGGCTACATTGTCAATGTTATCAAAAAAATCTTTATGAGTAAGTTCACTCATGACTTGTTGCACAAGGTCAATTCTCTCGATTGTTTTAGGATGCGAATTAAGTTTATTGATCAAGTAAGAATCAACCCATTCGATTTGCTGAAGAACCGACTTGGCTTCTTGAAGTTTTACATAGAGGTCTCTAATGGGATTTCCAAGAACACTAGCAAGATCAATCACTCCGTTATTGAACTGATTAATATTTTCTCTTAATAAAAATGCTGCAGAAGAAGGAAAAAATCGAATCCCAAAAACAGTGCTTCGGCCAGTCACACTAAAAGAAAGAGGCTGCAGAACTTGCCCCCAAAGCCCTGATGATGCAGTATCGTTAAACTCACCATTCGATTTCGTTTGCCATCTTGAACCATGCAGTGTAAACATTACCTCTATACAACCAGTAGCGAAAGCCTGATCCTCGAGCACACTCCCTTCCTCGCACTCAAGCGTATAGTAGCACTTGACGTAAGCCTCAAGCGCTTTGGAAGGTTTGTATTCTTGGTAGTTCAAGGTTATAAAAGTTAAGGAATTGGAACTTTGCTACAAAACAAGCCTAATTGTTCAAAAAAAATTGCACAAATCGGAACATTCTAGTCTTTGTAGTTTCGTGAAGCACCTACTTCACAATACGAAATTTATCCATTGATAAAAATCGTTCCTGTGGTTCAATGGCATAAATGTATTCGATCAGCGAATCAAAGGATGTTCCGTGGAATGGTATGCTCTGGCGTGTGTACAGAAAGAAAATGTAGTTCTGCTCCTCTTTCAAATCTGTAAATACCTCATAGTCGAAGTGAGGAGAAAGCGGAAACCGGTAAGAGGTTGTTGCTGTTAATTTATTTTCCTTCTCCTTTTCATTTGGAAAAAGTTGCGTCACTGCCTGCTGCTGATCAATGATGAAGACAGATAAGTACCCGTCTTTGTTGGGAAGAATTTCAAACTGCATTTTTTGACTCGAATGATAAAGTGGCTGAATACCATTAACAGATATCTGAAATTCCAGGTCTGGTTTGGTTTGGTATAATTTTACTTCAGCATCAATAAGTACTTCATAGATAAGATGGTTGTTCAATTCATCTATTCGTTTCTGCTCCCTTTTCAATTTCCATGAGACCACATTACCCATCGTTTGCACCGAAGTAACAGAATGAAAAAATTCAGTAAACTTATTGTGTTCTTCCCGCTTATCGAGGTAATCGAAAGACTGTATCCATTCCTGCACGCCTGCCTTGTGCAATGCATCCAGCTTGGCCTCGTCAATAGCTTTACTTCTTGCTTGCTCAGGGCTGATGTTCACAATCTCTGCAATGCCTTGTGCATTGGAGACAGCTTTCACTTGTGCTTGTGAAATAATACTAACCAATGCACCACTTATAAAAAGCAAAAACTTCTTCATCGCAGTTCCCACTCTTTCCAGGAATCAATCACCTCAGGGCTCACAATTGTTTTAGGATGCTGTTCTTTGTTGTTGATAATCACAGATTCCAGCGAAACCTTCTTTCGCATATAGTCAGCCAGCTCTCCGTAGGAAATATTTCCATTTGCATCTTTCAGTTTCTGAAGCAGGTAATAGGTGAATAGTCCATGATTCTTAATGGAATACGGCAAGGCAGATTCATCTGCGTCGCTTGCGGTAAACACCACCATGTTGCCTTTCACTGTTCCATTCTTAGGGGTGATTTTTACTCCTCGTGAAGCAATCAATGCCTGGTTGCGAGCACCGCCGGAAAAGCAGGCATCAATAAAGACGGTGATACGCTCTGCTGGATACTCAGAGACTTGTTCATATAATTCTTTAAGTGGAATACCCAACTTTACATATTGTCCGCTTACATCTACAGGCATGAGATACGGATCTTTGGTTGCCTCATCTGGCAATCCATGACCGGCATAGTAAATAACCAACTCGGCTTTGCCATCGCTGTTTTTTGCGATGAGATTCATACGCGTAATACCTTGTCGCATTTCGGCAGCGGTTGCATCCAACAGTAGTGTAGTATTCCTTTCGGGAATCCCAAGCATTTTTATCGCATATTCGCGGAAAGCGCTGGCATCGTCGCGTGCAAACGCCACGTTTACTTCTGAACCAAGGTCACGCTGAAATGAAGTATAATCTTCATTGCCGATAATAAGCGCATAGCGATTCTCATTTATTTTCCTGGTCGACTCAAAACCCAGATCAACATCCGATAACTTATTAAAAGAATAACCCTTTACAGGCTGAATCGCAACAGTGGTGATATTCGTACTTTCCTTGGGAGATACTGATGGCTTGAGCGGAGCGTAAATTGTTTTATCATAAATACGATTGGCACCAACCGAAAGGTCGACTAGCCCAGGTATCACATAAAAGAAAAAATCGGCCAGCACCAAATAATTAAAACGGCTTTCCAATCGCGAATTATACTCCTGAAAACCGGGTCGTTCCAGCTTTAAGTAATGAAAATAGGACTTGCGTCTTACATTGATCTTTGCCGGGGTGATCTTTTTTGTGTCGTTTCCATTTAAGAAAATGCGCGCTCCCGGTGGATCGCTGTTCACTTCGATCCTTTGTTTTGCACCGTGAAAGATGGTGGCACACGAAACAAGTACGATAGCCAACATACATATCAGGAATGAATTGATGCTACGCATGGATTGGTCTTTAAAGAGTAACAAGATAAAAAAATAAGATGAGAATTGAGGCCAGGTAATATGAAGTAACTTTTAACATTGTGCAATCCTTCATTTAAAATCTGGAGATTTAAATTCAAGATTTCGGTGCAAATAGAGCATTTCTCTCACTTTGTTAATGTGCTTATCCTGTCCTCAAATCAAAGGCAAGAGCTGACCACTTGAAAATATTTTAAAAAATATTTGCGCAACCAGGTATTTGCATATATATTTGCAACCAGATAATTGCACATAAAAAAGTAAATGGAAACAAGACGAGATGTCTTTTGGGCGATAGCCGACCCAACACGAAGAGCAATTTTGTTATTGATTGCAGCCCAGGCAATGACACCGAATGCCCTTGCAGAAGAATTTCATACCAGCCGGCAGGCCGTATCAAAACACATTCAAATTCTTACCGAATGCGAATTGGTGAAGCAAGAACAAAAAGGAAGAGAAATTTATTATCACATCAATGCAACCAAAATGAAAGAGGTTGACAAATGGATTGAGCAATTCAAGAAGATCCTAGAAACTCAGTTCACTCAATTGGATAAAATATTATCAACTCTAAAAAAACAAAAATAATGTTGAACAAAGAAAAATCCCGCAAGGCGGGGGCAAACAATTTGCTATTCGATTTTACCGTTGACAAAGCAAAAAAAACGGTATTCATCACCAGGGAATTTGACGCTGAACTTTCGCTAGTATGGGATGCTTTTACCAAACCAGAAATTCTTGACCAATGGGTAGCACCTAAACCTTTTGCAGCAAGAACAAAATTTATGGATTTCAAAGTTGGTGGGCGAAGATTTTATGCCATGGTGAGCCCTGAAGGACAAGAACGTTGGCTCCTTCAGAAATATATTTCCATTAGCCCTAAAACGAACTTCAAACTGTATAATGCTTTTGCCGACAAAGATGAAAACCCAGAATTGCCGGGCTCTGAATGGGATTACAATTTCAGCGAACAAAACGGGAGGACGATAGTAAATATTACTATTTATAATGAATCACTCGCCCGTATGGAGAAGATGATTGAAATGGGCTTCACAGAAGGAATGTCAGCAATGCTGAAAACTCTGGATGAACTGTTGGCATCCCGATAGAAAGAAGATTTACAATCATATTGAATAAAATAGAGCGATCACAATGAGAAAAGTAAAATTGCAAATGCAGATGACCATCAACGGATACGTGGGCGGATTGGATGGAAAAAATGACTGGATGACATGGAATCCTGACGACGAATTTATAGCGTTCCTCAGTTCTCTTATTGATACCTCAGGCATCCTTTTGCTTGGCAGAAAAACGGCAGAAGGCATTATAAAATATTGGGAGAATGAAGCAGTTCAAAATCCTGCTCATCCATTTGCAAAAAAAATAACAGCTATTCCAAAAGTTGTTTTCACTAAAACACTCGACAAGTCGAACTGGAACAACACCACTTTGGCAAAAGGAAATCTTGCAGAAGAAATTGCCGGTTTAAAAAAAACCGGCAATAGCGAGGGTAAAGACATCCTTGTTTTTGGAGGTGCAGGATTTGTTTCATCACTAATTAAAGAAGGGTTGATTGACGAATACCATCTTATCATAAATCCAACAGCTATGAGCAATGGTATGACTATTTTTAACTCACTCGATAGAATTCAAAAATTTACACCCATACAATCAAAACTTTATTCTGGCGGCAAAACCGTTTTGAGCTACAAGCCAAAAAATGACTGAGGTCACTGGCTTTTTCTACAAAGTCATTGCTTTTAAAATATCATGTTGCGTGATGATATGAGCGCGTTCTGCATCATCGCGCACGAGTAAGGCTCTATTATTTTTATTAAGCATAGACGAAAGCACATCCAATGTAGTATCCAACGCTACTACTTGCATAGGCACATCCATGATCTCCCCCACTGACTTGTCTTTCAATGCAGGATCACTAATTATCTTCTCAATGAGGCTGGCTGTCGTAACACTCCCTACAAATTCATTTCCTTCTACTACCGGCATTTGATCTACACCTTCTCTGTTCATCAGTCGAATAGCCTCTCCGATGGTAGATTTTTTTGTTACCGTGAAGAGTGTATCCTTTCCGTTTCTTCGCCCAATAATTTCTCGAGCAGTTTCAAAAGCACGCTCCTCTAAAAATCCGTGGTCTTTCATCCACATGTCGTTGTACACCTTATTAAGGTAACGTGTTCCATGATCGGGTAAGAGAATCACCATCGTATCATCTTTCTTCAAATGCTCACGCGCATATTCGAGCGCACCATGCACAGCAGAGCCACTGCTCCAACCCACAAACAATCCTTCTTCGCGTGAAAGCCTACGTGCCATGATCGCTCCATCTTTATCGGTCACTTTAATGAATGTGTCGATGACATCGAAGTTTACATTTTTCGGTAAAATATCTTCGCCAAAACCTTCGGTGAGGTAAGGATAGATTTCATTGCGATCAAAGATGCCTGTCTCCTTATATTTTTTGAATACCGATCCATAGGTGTCAATCCCAACAGCAATGAGATCAGATTTTTTTTCTTTCAAAAATTTTGATGTGCCGCACATCGACCCACCCGTTCCGACAGTGGCGCAATAATGAGTAATTTTTCCTCCTGTTTGATTCCAGATTTCGGGGCCCGTAGTTTCGTAATGTGCTTTAGTATTGGAAGGATTATCGTATTGATTAGGATAAATAGAATTTGGAATCTCTTTGTTGAGTTTGCGCGCAACGGAATAATACGAACGTGGATCTTCGGGCTCAACATTGGTAGGGCAAACAATAACCTCCGCTCCTACTGCACGCAGAATGTTAATTTTTTCCTGTGATTGTTTATCAGCCATCGTGAAAATACACTTATACCCTTTTGCTACGGCTGTAAGTGCAAGGCCCATTCCGGTATTGCCCGAAGTTCCTTCAATAATAGTACCTCCCGGTTTCAATATCCCATCTTTCTCAGCATCTTCAATCATTTTCAACGCCATACGGTCTTTGGTCGAGTTGCCCGGATTGAAATATTCCACTTTGGCAAGTAAAGTACCGGCAATCCCTTTGTTTAATTTATTAAGGCGCACCATGGGCGTATTACCAATGGTTTCGATGATTGAATTGTAGATCATAAATGAAATTTGAACCGCAAATTAATAAAAAAGCATCTCGCAACTACGAGATGCTTTTTGCCGAAAGAGCAAGTTGAAATGTAGCCTAAAAGAGTCTTTGCTCTAATTCCATCTTTTGTAAGTGATTTTTTACTTTATCCTCTAGTCCAGCAATAATTGTTAGGTCGATACCCCAGAGACTTTTATTCGATAATATTTTATGGGCTACTGTCGAAAGATCAGCGCTGCTCCATGCGTTCTTAAAGGAACTGAGTACCTCGGGAGTGTCATTAAGTGTGATTATCTCACCTCTCCATTCACCTTTATAAAAACGAATGAGCGCCGCCAAAGACAAAATCAATTTTTCAGGAAGTTGTTTTTTCAATTCTACATACTTCAATACCGAAGGCAATACACGCACTTTATACTTTGAAATGGAATTTAATGCAATGCTCATCAATTCATGACGAATAAACGGATTTTGAAAACGCTCCATCACATCATGAGCAAACTGATGCAGTTCTTCTTTTGGCAAATCCAAAGTTGGGATTATTTCATCATAAAGTGCCTTGTGAATAAACTCGCCAACAACTTTATCTTCAATCGATTCGCGTACTGTGCGAAATCCATGGAGGTAGGCAACTGGTACCAATGTTGTGTGCGCACCATTCAAGATCCGCACCTTGCTCGTGCGATAAGGTGTCAAGTCTTTAACAAACTTCACGCTTAGTCCAATCTTGTCAGCAGGAAATGCCTCCCGAACAACCTCCGGAGACTCAATAACAAATAAATGAAACGGCTCTGCCATCACCACAAGGTTATCTTCATACCCTGTGCTTTCTTGTATTTCATTAATCTTGTCCTTCGGAAAACCAGGAACAATACGGTCTACCAATGTATTGCAGAAAATATTGCAGTTGTTGATCCATTCTGCGAAAGCATTTGACAAATGCCAATGTGCAATGAATTGATGTATCGTTTGTTTAAGGGCTTCTCCATTCTTCTCTAGTAATTCGCAAGGCAGCAAAATCAAACCTTTGTCGCTGGCTCCTTTGAAATATGCGAAACGATGATAGAGCAATGCCGTCAACTTACCGGGAAAAGATTCGGCAAGTGTAAGATTAGAAGTGTCTTTGTGGTTGAATGCAATTCCTACCTCCGTTGTATTGGAGATAATAAATTTCAAATCAGGATTTTCTGCTGCTTTTAAAAATGCTTGATAGTCATCCGAAGGGTTAATCGCTCCATTCACGCAAGTGATCAATCGCGTTTCTTCAAACGTACTACCGTTCTTTATTCCGTTAAGCACAACATGATACAACCCTTGTTGCTCATTGAGCAAATCGCCTTTGCCGCTTTTGGTCGATTGTACAATTTGAACTGCACCATCGAAGTTAGCTTGTTCATTCAATAGGTCGATCATCCAATCTGCGAAAGCGCGGAGAAAATTTCCTCCTCCAAACTGAAGAACTTTTATCGGACGTTGTTGAGGAAGTGAGGTAGTAACCCTGTTTAATTTCTTTAACATGTACAGGCTCAGAAATTGAAATAATTTTTTGCGTTGTAATAAGAAATATCTGCCACTAGTTTTCCCAACCATTTTTCGTCACAAGGCAATTCTCCATTGACTACATCATTGCCGATGAGATTGCAGAGTATTCTTCGGAAATATTCATGACGAGGGAAAGACAAGAAACTGCGAGAGTCGGTAAGCATACCAACGAAACAACTGAGCAAACCCATGTTTGAAAGAGCATTCAGTTGTTTTTCCATCCCATCTTTCTGATCAAGAAACCACCAACCTGAGCCAAATTGAATCTTGCCTTTTACCGAGCCATCGTTGAAGTTGCCGATCATTGTACCGATTACTTCGTTGTCAGCAGGATTGAGATTATAAAT
>DASYTA010000294.1:0-4942 GCA_036002745.1 Cyclobacteriaceae bacterium
GTTGAGCGAGTGCTTCACGGTGAAGAAAATATTTTGTGGAAAGGCAAGCCTGAATATTTTGCTAAAACTTCAGGCACTACTTCGGGAACAAAATATATTCCGATAACGAAAGACTCCGTTCCCAATCATATCAACAGCGCGCGCAATGCTCTACTCAGTTACGTTCATGAAACAGGCAATGCAAAATTTTTGGATGGAGGATTAATTTTTTTATCCGGCAGTCCGGAGTTAACGGAAAAAGCTGGGATAAAAACAGGAAGACTTTCTGGAATTGTTAATCATCATGTCCCCGGCTATTTGCGAAGTAATCAAAAGCCAAGTTATGCTACGAACTGCATCGAAGACTGGGAACAAAAATTGGATAAGATCATTGACGAGACCATTCATGAAAACATGACATTGATCTCAGGCATTCCTCCATGGGCGCAAATGTATTTTGATAGAATTGTTGCACGAACAGGAAAGAAAATAAAAGATGTCTTCTCCGATTTTTCAATGTTCGTTTACGGTGGAGTAAATTTTGAACCCTATCGCGCCAAGCTTTTCGAAACGATAGGAAAGAAAGTCGATTCCATTGAAACCTATCCGGCATCGGAAGGATTCATTGCCTATCAGGATTCACAAAAGGCAGAAGGGTTGCTTTTGCTTTTGAATACCGGAATTTTCTTTGAGTTCATCCCTGCCGAAGAATATTTTAATGAAAAGCCAACTCGTCTCTCGATTGGTGAAGTTGAGCTCGGAAAAAATTATGCACTCGTAATCAACAGCAATGCTGGGTTGTGGAGTTACTCCATCGGCGATACGGTAAAATTTGTTTCTAAGAATCCATATCGAATTATAGTAAGCGGAAGAATCAAACATTTTATTTCAGCGTTTGGCGAGCATGTGATTGGTGAAGAAGTGGAGAAGGCGATGAAGTTTGCTTGTCAGAAATTTCCTGAAGTTGATTTGGTAGAATTTACAGTTGCACCAAATGTCGCACCGAAAGAAGGAATGCCGCATCATGAATGGTTGATCGAGTTTGGAAATCAACCGAATAATTTAGAAGCTTTTGCTTTAGAGCTCGATAATCAACTGCGCCAGTTGAATGTTTATTACGATGATCTGATTACCGGAAATATTTTACGAACACTCAAGATTACTTCGTTGAAGAAAAATGCATTCATCGATTACATGAAGTCATTAGGCAAGCTGGGGGGACAAAACAAAGTGCCACGACTTTCTAACGATCGGAAGATTGCAGATGAATTGAATAAGTTTAAGTTATAAGAATTTTGGACTCAGAAAAAAAACACATCGCCATACTCGGTTCTACGGGCTCTATCGGCAAACAAGCATTAGAAGTAATTGAATCACATCCAGATTATTTTGAAGTGGAAGTGCTCACGGCGCAAAACAATGCCGAGTTATTAATTGAGCAGGCAAAAAAATTCAGGCCCAATGCGGTAGTTATTGTTAATGATGTTCATTACGAGCAAGTAAAAGCGGCGCTGATTCCACTTGATATAAAAGTCTTTGCTGGTGAAAATGCTTTAGCATCGGTTGTTGAGATGGATACTATTGATTTAGTGTTAACAGCTCTCGTTGGTTTTTCTGGTTTAAAGCCAACTATCAAGGCAATTCAGTCGGGAAAAAATATTGCGCTCGCCAACAAAGAAACATTGGTAGTGGCTGGCGAACTCATCACCAAACTGGCTCGTGAAAAAGGTGTAAATATTTTTCCTGTCGACTCTGAACACTCAGCGATTTTTCAATGTCTGGTTGGTGAGTTTCACAATCCGATTGAAAAAATAATCCTTACTGCTTCAGGTGGACCTTTTCGCGGAAAAAGAAAAGAAGAATTAAAAAACATTAAAAAAGAGCAGGCACTTAAACACCCTAACTGGAATATGGGCGCGAAAGTGACAATCGACTCAGCAACCTTAATGAATAAAGGCCTTGAAGTAATCGAAGCAAAATGGCTTTTCGGTGTGAAAGCTGATCAAATTGAAGTAGTAGTGCATCCACAATCCATTATTCATTCGTTGGTGCAGTTTCAGGACGGATCGGTAAAAGCACAACTTGGCCTGCCTGATATGCGTTTGCCAATTCAGTTTGCGATGACGTATCCTGAACGACTACCTTCTAGTTTTCCAAGATTCGATTTTTCAAAGTATCCGGCGCTTACATTTGAAAAGCCTGATACCGAAACTTTTCGTAATCTTGCGCTTTCGTTCGAAGCGCTCAACATGGCAGGAAACATGCCATGTGTGCTCAATGCCGCCAACGAAGTGGCCGTGGCAGAGTTTTTGAAGGATAACGTAGGTTTTTTGGAGATGTCTGGGGTGGTGGAACGATGTTTGGAAAAAATGAGTTTTGTGAAAAACCCTGCCCTTGAAGACTACATTCAAACGGATAAAGAAACCCGCATTAGGGCGTTGGAATTGATAAAGTAGAATTTAAATAAGAGTCGAAGTAATTTTCAAAATTAGGTTATGCAAGGAATGATCATGACGGCCCAACTTCTGTTGAGCCTTTCCATTTTAATTGTTGTACACGAGGGAGGACACTTTTTTGCTGCCCGCATGTTCAATATCAAAGTAGAGAAGTTTTACCTCTTCTTTGATTTTCTTTTTCCGTTGGCGAATGTTCTCAACTTCTCGTTGTTCAAATTCAAGAAAGGTGATACCGAATATGGAGTTGGTTGGTTTCCTCTTGGAGGTTACGTGAAGATTGCGGGCATGGTGGACGAAAGCATGGATAAAGAGCAAATGAAACTTCCTCCACAGCCGTGGGAATTTCGCTCGAAGCCGGCTTGGCAGCGACTTATAGTAATGCTAGGTGGAATCATCGTGAATGTGGTGGTAGGCATTCTTATTTTCATCGGAATGGTCTATTTTATTGGTGACCGATATATCCTAAATGATTATGTAAACCAACACGGAGGTGTACAGGCCCTTGAGCTTGCGCAAAAATTAGGAATCCAAACTGGTGATAAGATTATAAAAATCAATGGCAATGATTTTGAATACTTTGATGATGTAACTAAATCCAATGCGTTTCTGTCACAGAATTCCTCTTACACAGTTCTGCGAGGCGATCAGGAAATCCAAATTCCTATTCCGTCCAACTTCATTGAGAATTTTGGAAAGAAAGAAGCGATGGCGAGTTTTCTTTTGCCACGCACCCAACCTGTTGTAGAAAGCATCACGACTAAATCGATAGCTGAAAAAGTTGGTCTGAAGCAAGGCGATGTTTTCATTGAAGTTCAACATACACCAATTAAATATTGGGATGAGCTTCGCGCAATTGTGAAAAATAACAAGCAAGATTCTATTCAGTTTAAGATAAAACGAGGAGATGAAATCCTTGCCTTCAACGAATATTTCAAAGGACAAGCAGGCATTGGATTCTATACCGTTCCCGAATTAGTTGCACCTGAAGGAGAAAGAACAATCAAGTATTCTTTAGGCGAATCGGTTTTATTGGGACCGGGTCGCGCGCTGGAGATTATTGTTGTTCAGTTAAAGGCGTATAAGAAATTGTTTACTGGACAAATCAGTTTTAGCAAGACAATGTCAGGACCTGTGGGCATGGCAAGAATGTATGGCGGTGTTTGGGACTGGGAACGGTTTTGGCGCATGACAGGGATTATCTCATTAGTGTTAGCCCTCGGAAATTTGTTACCTATTCCAGCGCTGGATGGAGGGTATGTGATGTTCTTACTTTATGAAATGATTACCGGTCGCGAGGCTTCCGAAAAATTCTTCGAAAACGCTATTAAAGTTGGGATGGCGATTTTACTTGCCTTGATGGTGTTCGTGTTCTATAACGACATCGCTAAAATATTTACAGGAGGATGATTTAAGTAAGTTGCTAATTGGGATGAATAGTTATTAGTCAACTTCCTCAACAGTACTAATAACTATTTTTAACTCTCTTAAACTACTTAAAAATATCGTAGCAATACTCCTTCAAATAATCAGCTGCGTCATCTTCGCCTGCATCAAATGCTTTGCGTAAACAACGGCAGCCTTCGTCAGCTCTTTTTAATTCGACTAATGAAACTCCCTTGTAAAAAAGAGCGGAGCGATTCGTTGGATCTATTCGCAAGCCGAGATTTAGATATTTTAATGCGAGATCAAATTTTTCTTCTTGCAAACAGAATGTGCCTGCATATAAGTAAGAAGGAGAGTAATTCACATCCAATACAATCGATTTGTTAAAACAAACAAGCGCACTGTCAAGACTTCCCAGATTGTAATAAATGAAACCAAGGTTGGTTTCCAATTCAGCATCGTCCTGGTATTGCTTTACTTCTTCTAAATCTTTTTTGGCTGCTTTGAAATCACCTTTGTCGGCAAGCAAAGCTCCGCGCCATCGAACTAATTCCGTGGTTGGTCCGCGAAGTTCAATTGCTTTTTGTAAATCATTGAGCTGGTTTTCAGAGTCGCCTTTCCCTCTGTAAATCAAAGCACGCAATATTCTAGCTTGAGGGCTTTCCGGAAATAGCGGAACGAACCGGTTCATGTCTACCAGCGCACTGTCAAAATTATTTGCGCTGTAATAACTCACAGCACGCTTGTAGATATACCGATAATCCGATTTTTCTGTGAACTTACATTCGCGAATAATCTTGGAGTAAAGGGAAGTTGCACCAGCAAAATCCTGGTGATCTATCAAAGTGTCTGCCTCCGCTTCCCATTTGCTCCAACGTTCAGATTGATCTTGTGCAGCAGCTAAAACTGAAACGCACAACAGAAAACAAGCGAGAGAAAATATCTTAGGCATTGGCTCCCACCGCTTTGTTTCGTTCACGCTTACGATCATTCTCATCCAAGAATATTTTCCTTAAGCGGATCGATTTCGGTGTTACCTCAACATACTCGTCGGACTGAATGTATTCCAAAGCTTCTTCCAAGGAGAATTTCACAGCCGGGGCTATACGCATTTTCTCATCCGC
>DASYTA010000295.1:0-6551 GCA_036002745.1 Cyclobacteriaceae bacterium
ATCGTGTGTATTTCTGCTGATGCAAGATTCGAAATGCATCAATGATTGCTCCATCAACTCCTTTACCTTGATGTGCAGGCACCACGCCAAACAAAACTCCAAAAGCCTTTTGACTTTTCTCTCGCCACGAGTACCACAAAAATTTCAGCTTGCTAATTAAATCAAATTTACCATTAAGATATTTGAATACCTGATTTACTTCGGGCAATGAAAGAAAGAAAGCGATCGGCTCATTTTCATAGTATCCAAACCAAATCAGTTTTTCATCCATGATCGGCTTCATCTGCTTCACAATCAGCTTAGCTTGTGCATCAGTCATCTCAGGAATTTCACCGCGATTAGCCCAAGCCTGATTATACACCTTGCGAATTAGATTGGGTAATGTATTCCAATCCTTTTTCTTCACATAATCAAATCGATAAGCTGGATTTTTAGCAACTAGTTTTGCTTTTTCATAAATTTTTTCGTCTATCGGGCCATCAATTTTTCTTCCAAAAGTGAGCTGATAGAAATAAACCTGAAATCCGTGCGCCTCAAAAAAAGTTTTATAATAAGGAGGGTTATAGTTGCATTGATAGTTGGGCTCTAACTCATAACCTTCCACCAGCAAGCCCCACCACCGATCACGACTCCCAAAATTGACGGGGCCATCCATCGCTTCCATTCCTTTTGATTGTAGCCATTGCTTGCATTGATCGAACAAAAGAAAAGCAGCGGCCTGATCATTAATACATTCAAAAAGCCCAAGCCCACCGGTGGGCTGATCATTCCCTTTCATGGTAATTTTCTTATCATAAAAGGCAGCTACACGCCCGATGGCTTCACCATTTTTATTTTGCAAAATCCAACGAATGCATTCTCCTGTGCGAAAGGATTTATTTTTTTCAGGATCGAATACAGCCTCGATGTCTTTATCCAGCGGCCTGATCCATTGAGGAAAATCTTTGTACAATTTTAGCGGCAAGGATAAAAATTCCTCGCGATCGCTCTTGCTAATCACTTCTTTGATTTTCATTACCTAAAAAAGATTTATTCTTCCGTTAGTACAGGAGCGCGATTCGGCAAGTTAATAACAAAAGAAGTGCCCTCGCCTATTGTGCTTGATACTTGTACTTCTCCTCGTAATTTATCGGTTGCATTTTTTACAATATACAACCCCAAGCCTGAGCCATCAGATTGCTCACTTGCTCGGTAAAACATATTAAAAATCTTTTCGAGGTTGTGAAGCTCAATGCCAATGCCATTGTCTTTGAAAGTGATGATTGCCTGATTTTCGTCAATCACTATGGCAACATTGATTTCCGGATTGGATTTATTAAAATCACGATACTTGATGGCGTTGGAAACGAGGTTTCTAAAAATCTCTGCAATTCGCCAACGGTCACTATAAAACACAGCGCCATTGACGATGATAGAACGTTTGATTTGTTCCGCTCCCTTTAAATAACTTAAATCAATAAAAGTTTGATCAATCAATTCGTGAAAATCGATGGCTTCAATGATGACATCCAGTTTTAAGTTTTTCGAATGGCTTAGCACATCCGTGATAAAGTGATCTAGCTGGTTCACTTTTTTTTCAATCACTCCAAAATAATCTTTGAGATTATCATCGTTACCTGGCAGTCTCGCTAAATTTATTAACCCAAGCACCGATGACAAAGGTGCACGAAGGTCATGAGACACTTTATAAACAAAATTGTCGAGTTCAGTATTACGCACTTTCAATTCTTCCTCCACTTTTTTCTGTTCCGTGATATCCACGTACACACCGAAAATACCGATGGTCTTGTCTTCAAAATGTACGGGTAGCCCATAAATAATCACCGATAACATAGCGCCATCCTTGCGTTTGCGTTTTGTTTCGATGCGCACTACCTGTTGCGTTGAAATCAATGTATTTAAATCATTGCCTTCTGACTCCAAAGAATCAGGCACAATGGTTTGGTTCAACTCTTGACCCTTCAGTTCTTCAAACGTGTAACCAAACATTTTTTCAAAACCCGGATTCACTTGCGCCACACGGCCTTCGTTGTCCAACATGGCAATGGCCATGGGCGAAACATGAAAGAGTTGCGAGAAAAGTGTCTCCGTTTTCTTTACGGCTAGCCTGCTCTCTTTTTGCTCAGTAATGTCTTTAACAATAATTTGAACGGCAGGTTTGTTGTGATATACAAATGGATAAGACGAAACTTCAACATCAATAACTTTTCCATCCAGTCGAATATACTTTTGTTCAGAGGCTGGTGCTACTTCCCCATGCTGAACTCGCAAAATTCGATTGCTAACAATTTCCTGATAATCGGGGTGCACAAAATCCAAAAAGTTGCGGCCAATCAGATCTTCAGGTTTTTCACCTGCCATCATGAGCGCGCCTGATAAATTAAGGAACATTAATTTTCCATCTAACAGGATAGCAATGCCTAGTGGCAAATGTTCTACCAGCTCACGATAACGTTGCTCATTTTCACTAATGTCTTCCGGTAATTTTTGGGGGCTGATACCCATCGCTTTGGTGCTGGTTGTATTAATGCGTGACTTTATGGTATCCTTTTTCTCCATGAGTAGAAAATGCAAAATAGCAATATAGGGTTTTACCTAATTCGAAGTTGTGCGGATATTAAAATAATATTACCCCAAAAGCACCCTTGATTTCAGTATTTTGTTTTATGGGAAGGTTGATGAAATTTGTGAAAAGCCTTAAAATGAAAACTGTTAAAATCATCCTGGTGACCTTGGCGGGAATAGTTCTCGTATTCCTTAGCATTGGATTGTTTTTTCCGTCTTATGAATATCAATCATCCATTGTGGTGAACGCAAGCCCCGAGAAATGCTGGGCTGTGTATCATGATACAAAAAAGATGGGCGAATGGCTGGAAAGTTTTGAATCACTCACTTTGAAAAGTGGCGAACATTTGACTTTAGGATCAACTTATGAAATCGTGATAACTGACGATGATCACCGAATGGTGATGAATGAAAAAATCATTGAAGTGAATGCACCAACTAAGGTCACTTACGAGCTCAATAATGATGTGCTAAAATCAGAATTTTCATTTTCCTTCGAAGGAACTACGTCCACCACCATTACCAACAAATACAAAATCACCGGTAACAACCTTTTATGGAAATCAATTCTGTTACTTTCCAAATCGTATATGACCACTGAAGCACAGAAACAATTAGAAGGGTTGAAGAAAGTAATTGAAAAAGAATGAAAAGATTATCGAATTACTTCTGGCTCTTCATTTCTATATTTCTTGCCATTCATGGCACAACTGTAATTCTGGATGAATGGCAACGCAAATCCATTCACGAAGGAGAAACAGTTCAGGTGACGATTGACGAACTGAATTGCTCTGACGGGATTATGAAATTTCACTTTGAGCAAACAGCATTTGAAAAGAAAATTGATACAAGAACTTGCGCATTGCTTAACAAAGGACAGAAAATTAAACTGAAGCACAGCATTCAATACCCAGAACGATTTTTGTTTATCAACGAGCGCAGTCCAAACCAATTTATCTTGGGTGGACTCGAAATTCTCATCAGCCTTATTGGATTTCTTGCCAACTGGCCAAGAAAAAAACAAATTAAACCAATCACCTTTAAAAATTTCCCCAGTCTTTCCGACAATTAGAAGACAAGAGTCTCTTCCATTTTTCTCTCTCTAATCTAAACAAAAAGCTTTGCTTTCTTCAACATCCAATTAATAAAAGTCGCCAGCATGCTAAACCCAATAATAACGATCCAATCAATTACTGATAAATGATCTAGCCTTAGGGCATTAGCTACTGGTTCTATAAAAAATGATGCAACCGTAAGTACTGTACAAGTCAATATAGCGTACCAAACATATTTGTTTTTCGCAACATCGGTCTTGAAAAATGATTTGCTATCGGTAGTTATATTAAAAACATGAAAGAGTTGAGAAAAGATGAGGGTTATAAACAGGATGTTGTTGCACAACTCATGGTTCCAATTTTCTCCATAATGTACCGTGTAAACTGCGCCAATGGACGTTACGCTTATAACAATTGAATAGACAATTAGTACCCTCCAATGTGTGTTGTCAATAATGGGCTCTCTTGAGTTTCTTGGCTTCCTTGTCATGATATCATCACTTCCCTCTGTAACGCCAAGCGCCAGTGCTGGTAAAACATCAGTAATTATATTGATGAACAAAATCTGCAATGGAAACAAAGCGTAATGAATATTGAATATAGAAGTGAATCCAATCAATATGAGTTCACTCACATTGCACGACAATAAATAGATGATGAACTTCCTTATATTTTCGAAAATGACTCGGCCTTGTTTAATGGCAACAACGATAGAAGCAAATGAATCATCTTTTAGTACCATATCCGCTACATCTTGCGCCACCTGGGTTCCGCGAAGTCCCATCGCTATTCCGATATCCGCTTTCTTCAATGCAGGAGCGTCATTGATTCCATCGCCTGTCATCGCCACAACCTGATTATTTTCTTGAAGTAATTTGACCAAATCAAGTTTTTGCTTTGGGTTAACACGAGCAAAAATATTTGTCGTTAGCCACACCTTCCTCTTGTTCTCATCAAGGCTTTCATATTCACCCATTTCATTGCCATGAAGTACAGAATCGGTGTGAGCATCGACTAGCCCCAGTTTCATTCCAATATTTTTTGCTGTAGATGGATGGTCGCCCGTAACCATGACCACCTTTACTCCCGCCGATCTGCACTCATGTATTGCTGCTGGAACTTCCTTTCTTGCCGGGTCAATCATCCCAACCAGACCGATAAAGATGAGGTCATCGCAGAGCAATTCAGGAAGTGAATCACTCTTTTTGTAGGCCATCCCAATAACACGCAATCCTGATGCAGCCATTTCATCAGCACGTTTCATGTACAAATCATTGTTTAATCTATCCAAAAACACAATGCTCCGATCTTCCAATGTTTGAGTGCATTTGCTTAGTAGTTCTTCAACCGCACCTTTAGCGCATGTTAAATAAGATTTCTCTTCCTGATGACAAGTAGCCATGATCCTTGTTTCGGAATTGAAAGGTTCTTCTTTCACCTTTGGAAATTCTTTTCGCATTGAAAAAATATCCTTTGCACCTGCCCTTACAAATTTGAGCAAGCCTGTCTCGAGCGGATCTCCAATTTCTATTAATTCATTATCTCTTATTGAGATCTCTGCCGTATTGCACAAGCCTGCAACCAATTGAATCATTTCAAAATTGCTCGTCTCCAGAAAAGATTCACCTTTTTGAATATTCATTTCCTGAACCAATCCGTCGGGTTCAAAAATTAATTCATCGGTGTTTGTGCTGATGTGATTTACTTCAATTCTATTTTCTGTTAACGTTCCGGTTTTGTCGGTACAGATAACTGTAGTACCACCAAGCGTTTCTACCGCAGCCAGTTTTTTAACAATCACATTTTGCCTTGCCATTCGCAACATTCCTTGAGCTAAGGCAAGTGTAGCCACTATAGGCAGGCCTTCGGGAATGGCTGCTACTGCAAGTGCAATGGATGTTTGCAGCATTCCTAAAATTGGATCCCCATTCAAAATTCCAGTAAGAAAAATTAAAACCACAATTGCCACGGTGAACCATATCAACTTCTTACTAAACTCACCAATCTTTTTTTCAAGGGGAGTATCTGCTGCATCGGCCGTCTGAACCATCGTTGCAATTTTCCCCAACTCGGTTCTCATGCCAGTTGCTGTCACGATGGCGTAGCCGTTGCCTTTGGATATATGTGTGCCTTTGTAAAGCATGTTAGTTCGCTCGGCCAATGGACTTGCCTCTGCTATCGGGTCTACTTGTTTTCTTACCGGAATAGATTCGCCCGTAAGTGAGGATTCATTTGCTTCCAATTGAGACAACGTGAATAACCTGACATCTGATGAAATTATATCACCAGGCTCAACATATAAGACATCGCCTGGAACAAGGTTGTAGGAAGGAATCTCCTGAACTTTTCCATCGCGAACCACCTTTGCAGAGACAATGGTAAGTTTCTTTAAAGCTTCCATGCTTTGCCCGGCTTGATACTCCATCACAAATCCGATGATCGCATTAATAATGAGAACTGCGCCGATCGCAATCGCATCGAGATCTTCTCCGAAATAGATGGATAAGCCGGAAGCGATAGCCAAGAGAAGCACAAATGGACTCTTGAACTGTTCGATGAAAATCGCTATTGGACTAACAGATTTTTTCTCTTCAAGAATATTTGCGCCAAATTTTTTTAGTCGGCTTTCCGCTTCAATAGAAGTTATCCCTTGCTGCGGATCACTCTTCAGATTCAGAAAGACTTCTGTGAAAGATATCGCGTGAGGATTTTTCATGGTTAAGAATACAATTTAAGAACTCTCTCTTAAGGAATTTAATCCTTCTTGCCATGAAATACTATCCTCTATTGTTCTAACCTTTCAATTTTTGAGTCTATTGATTGGCGTACGTCAAGATTGGACAATCAAGATGATTGACTACATTTTCGGTTACACTACCACTTAGAAGATGCGCCAATCCCTTTCTTCCATGAGTGGACATCACGACCATT
>DASYTA010000296.1:0-5309 GCA_036002745.1 Cyclobacteriaceae bacterium
GTTTCCACATTGCCGTGGGAATGCCCGTAAGAAACAGTTTTGGCTAGCAGCTTCCCTAACGTCACCGTATCTTTTGTGCCGAAGATAGTGCGACTGAGTAAATACGTTTTTTTGGTAAGTTCTTTTTCATCGTTTTGAGCATTGGTGGTAACGACAACGATGATAAGCAGGAGGGCGATGTTATATTTCATTTTTTTTGTTTTTAGCACTATTGAGTTCAAGATTCATTCTTTGATATTCTTAATATCTGAGATTTCTTCTATTCCAGCAACCCATTTTCTCTTAAATGGTCAAAAATTAATTTGTCCACTTCAGAAATTTTGTCTTTGTCAGAATAATTAAGCCATTTGATTTCCTCGATTTCTGAGTCCGCTTTTATTTGCCCTGCGTAATCGGCCATATAGCAAGTCATTTTTACATTCGTACCTGTCGCATGCCCATGTGCCTGTGCCTGAAACACCCCAACAAATCTTAGCGTGTCATGTTTTATCTCAACGCTAAGCTCCTCCTTTATTTCTCGACACAAAGCATCTTCATCTGTCTCGCCATTTTCTCTTTTGCCTCCCGGAATATAATACTTGTCCTTACCATAAGTCTTTGTCGAAAGAATTGACTTGTTCTTTATTTCTATCCAGGCCAGTTTGTCAATTAGTTTCATGTAGATAAGATTGAATCTCTTGTACTTACATAACTTATTTTCTTTTGCCGCCAATAATTTCTTTGCGCCTTTGATTTGCTATATAAATAGAGGCAAGAAAAAAGACAGGCACCTTAAAGAATAAGAGGAAGAAAGCAATTTTAGCAACAAAAAAACTGATACTGATACAAACCACGGCATTAATCATATCTAAATTGAACATGATTCGTAAGCGCTTTCGTTCTTCATCTGGCAATTTTTCTGAATCAATAAAATCCTGTGTTTCATCGGCGCTATCCCAAATCATATTTTGACAAACAGCCAACGCAAGAATGTTCAAACTGTATAAAAAGATAGATGCCGAATCGCCAAAGTGAGTGCTTAATACCGTCGTGGAAAAAGGTAAAGTAACGATAAAGAATACCCAGCAAATGTTGTAAACCAGTGTGCGGTCGCTCATCTTATGAATGTAGGTGTACATTTTATGATGTGTGCGCCAAAAATTGGCGATGTTGATGAAGGAAAGGAGGAAGGCGAGATAATTTCTCCAAGGCAAAAGTAAATCCTGAAAAGTGAGGTGATGATTTTTTGGAAGTTCCAATTTAAGATCTAACGCCAGCAGTGTGATGGCAATGGCAACAATGGCATCGCTAAAAAACAACACGCGTTCAAAAGGAATTTCTCTTTTTTTTATTTCTTTCATGTTATTTTAAAACATATAAATATGTTTTTGAAATTCTGTCGTGCCAGCCTTGAGATTTTTTCGATAAAAATGATAGTTGCTCAAATGGAATCATTCTTGCTAAAGTCCTGATAATAATTCGGTAAGAGAAATGATTAGTTCTTGCTACAATTGTATTGGTACAAATTTTCCCTAATGATCTACCGTAAAGAGCTTCACAAAATAAATAATAGGCTACAAAGCAAATAACAAAAACATATCTCAACGCGATACTTTGTTTCAGGACATAGAACTTATCAAATGAAATGCCCCCTATAATTAATAGGTCTATTATGTAATTTACCAATCTAGCCCTCCTTGAAGTGCTTAAAGTAGTGTTTCCGGTATCGCTATATTCTTTCTCTAAGGTTTTTATTCTTATAAAATAATTAATTGTAAAGACCAAAGTAAGAACCATTGCTGTCAAATAGATGTAATACATGAAACCTACTTTTGACGGGGCCTGAAAATAGTCTGCTGGAAATCTAAGCATTGAAGGAATCGTAATAATTGTTCGGTAATTCTCAATTAAGATGAATGACATTAACCATTTATTTAATATTTTCTTATTCCTAAAATAAAGCACCAAGCCAATGGATCCGGTCAGAACAGAAACTATATTAATGGAATAGGTTAAAACCATTAATAATTCATACTGATCTACGTAATCGAAAAGCTTATTAATTTGATGACTTATTGCTCTGATTGAATCAGTTAAATGAGAAATATGTAGAAATAATGATAGGATTAGAAAACATATCAACAGGCTTTTGTGGGTTCTCATAATCACAAGTCAATTATTTTTAACCATCGTTGGTCTGATTTGCTTCACCACTTGAATTTTATCGATTTTATTATTGTCTCAATTTCTGGTTCTGGATTGTTATTTTCTTCTGTTGCAACTAGCCCCAGATAATAATTATTAATGTCAGCTACATAAAACGATTGCAGATACTCCTTGTCACCGTTTAATAGCAAGAATTTGCTTGCGTAAAATACATGTTTATCAATGTTCACTTTCACTGGAGCCGAAAGCAATTTGTAATCAGACTTTGATTTGTTATGCTCCATTAGACTTTTTGCATATTGCTCAACTGTCTGGTATCCATACATGTTCTTATATTGTTCCTTATCGAGTGCGAGAAAGATAATGTTGGGCTGAAAATTTTCTTTGATTTTATGAATTATCAAAAACTGGGATTCATCAGTTGTCGGCAACTCAGTCCAGCCTTCAATTATTTCCATTTTCATGTAATCATTAACAAACTGCCCTTTTTCAATAATTCCTTTTATTTTCCTTTCTTCAGATGTTTTGCCTGCACAAGAATAAATTGCCAAGAGAATCGCAACGAGTGATAGTGTTTTTGATGTCATGTATGTTCCATTTTTTGGGCTTGCTGCCAGGGTATAAGCATTTGCTTATATTTTTCTTCTCAAGCCGATTTCAGAAACTCGTCCCACTCGTTGTGGTTGGAGCCGGTAACATCGCGCAAGAACAGCGCATAGCTTGGTTTGAATGGTTTACGTTTTAAAGGCATGCCTGCTTCTTCGGGGGTGAAATCTCCCTTCTTGGCATTACATCTTTTGCAGGCACTCACTAAGTTATTCCATGAGTGTGTACCACCGCGTGAACTAGGGATTACATGATCGAGCGTAAGGTCGCGCCGGGTGCCGCAGTATTGGCATTCTTGGTTGTCGCGTTTAAAAACATTTTGCCTTGTGAGTGTCACCCCTTTGTAGGGAGCGTGCACATAGCGGTTCAGCCTAATTACGGATGGCATCGGGTAAGAGTGGTTGACGGTATGCAGTTTATGGCCATTGGATGGGCGCACAAGCTCACTTTTGTTTAGGTAAACCATAACAAAAGCCCGTTCCACCGAACAAACCATCAGCGGACTGAAATCTTGATTTAGTACCAATACACGCGTATTCACGATGTTAAGATAAAACCAATCTTTGGTTTAAACAACGGGTGTTCTACGGATACGTTTCCTCTCAATTGCCCTCCTAAGAACATTGAAGAGGTGAGGGATAAAATACAAAACCGCTTCTTGTTAGCTAACTATTCGCCTGACCTGCGCCAACGTATGCGTATAGATTTTTGTATCGCTGTTCATGATGCCTTCATCATTCAAAAGATCAATCCGCACCTGGCCAAAGGGATGAATAATTTTATTTTCATCCAGTACAATGCCCGCATGGATAAGTTTTCCGGATTTATCTTTAAAGAATGCAATATCTCCTGGCTTTGTTGAGGAAGTATCTTTTACCTTCTTACCGCTAGAACTTTGCTGATTTAAATCCCATGGAAGTGTATAACCCGAAATTTTAAAAACCATTTGAAGTAATCCTTGCGAACAAATTCCAAATGGATTTTTTCCTCCCGTAGCTTCCGGAGCATTCAAATATTTTAGTGCCATGGATTTAATAAACTCTCCTTCGCGTTTTAGGCTGATCGCTTTTGCATTTCCATTAAACGCAAACTGTTCATCCATTTTAAAAAGCTCTGAGGTAGAGATGGGTACGATGCTTCCCAATAAAATCGCAAGCGGACTTTTCTTATAAAGAATTGTTGCGACTACATCGGTAGTGATCTTGAAATCTGCATTAATAATTTGCGCAAAATATTCCTGAGGAATAGAGTGATGATGATGAAGGTTTACCCATCCCTCAGCGCCATCGAAATTTATCCTGATGCGAAGCCATTGTTTATCTTTACTCCGCTCGAGCACTTCGTACGCATCGCCAAACAGCAGCTGGGAATTCTGAACAGAAATCCCTGGCTCGTTTAGCACAGGCACAACCGATAGGCGGCATACTCCAAAATCCTGTTCTGTCATTAGCTTAATTTTATTCTACTGAGTTCACGCTTCACATCTTTTTCTTTGATGCTCTCGCGTTTATCGTGAGTTTTCTTCCCTCGCCCAATCGCGATTTCCAGTTTAGCAAGACCGCGCTCATTAATAAATAAACGGGTGGGAACTAATGTTAATCCTTTTTCTTCCACTTTAGCTTCTAGCTTACTGAGCTCTGATTTTTTTAGAAGTAGTTTACGCTCACGGGCTGCCTCGTGATTATAATGAGTGCCTTGCGCATAGGCTGTGATATTGATCCCTTTTACGAAACACTCGCCATTATTAAAATAGCAATAGCCATCCTGCAAATTCACTTTTCCTTCGCGTATGGATTTGATTTCTGTGCCTCTCAGCATGATACCAGCAATGAACTTATCGAGCAGTTCGTAATTAAACGATGCTTGCTTGTTTCGGATATTAATATCGTTAGAAAACCGGGTCTTCATTTTTCGGGAGGCAAAAATACAAGAAAATACTATTGATTGACTAGACTAAGTCTCTCCACATACAAATTAATGAATTGATCCAGCTTTTTTCTTCGGTATTGCATGATAAAACGAGGATGTGGCAAGAAATTATTTCTTCAAAAAATAAATGTTTGTCATTTAGTTTGCTGAGAAACTTAAAATTTTCGCCTTCCCCTAGACAAAAGCATATTTTTTTATTTATCCCCCATGACAACTGGAGGTTCATACATTCTACGATGAATTTGTCGAGCAGTTCTGGCAAACCTTTTACATCATAATAATTTAAATTCTTTTCGTCTTTTGTAAAACCTAACGGTGATATCGCGCTGAAATAAAATGTTTGGTAGAATTTTTCCATTCCGCCGAAAGCATCAATCATTTGATAAATGAAATCGGCCGAGAGTTCTCTTTTCTTTTGAAAATTATTTGCAATTCCGAGCTGCTCTAATTTTGCTGGATCGGTAAACGGGATGCCGGTAATGCCACCGCCATGTCGGCCAGGGTTGATGCCGAGGATCATCGTTCGCTGGCCCTCGTCATTGTAAAATTGCTTGTAGAATTTTTCACAGATGGAAAACGCAATTTTATCCTGATACGGATTCATCGCCTGAACTCCCTTGGGCAATCTG
>DASYTA010000297.1:0-3462 GCA_036002745.1 Cyclobacteriaceae bacterium
ACTATCCTCGGTATCATCCACATCTTCTATGAGATCTCTCTCACCGATAACATTAGTATCGGAACGATTTCGGGTGGCCTTTATGAAAAGATGATCACCAGCGGTACGGGCTTGGCGGTTGGTATCATAGCTTACATGGCATACCATCTTTTGTTGTTGCGCATCGGGCGCTTTACGCTCCAAATACAAAAGGATGTATTTGACTTTCTACGTTCACTTCAAGCGCCAACCAAATGAAAATCGTAAGAAAGCATCACTTCGCTGCGGAGGTAGCTACTTCCTCGATGAACGACATCATGTTTTTCCTTTTGTTGTTCTTCCTGATTATTTCTACCATAGCTAATCCTAACATCATAAAGGTGTTGGTACCTAAGGCCAGTGAAACACAATCGCTAAACAAAAAGACAATCACCCTCACGGTAACTAAAACAAAAGATTACTATATCAACAATAAGCCCGTGAAGACAGAACAGTTAGAGCAAGACTTGATTGCGGCCACCCGTGGGCTTGATGAACCAACAGTAGTACTTTATATTCCCCGAGATCTTGAAATTCAAGACCTTGTTGATGTACTTAAAATCGGAGTCAAGAATAAAATGAAAATCGTTCTTGCCACAGATAAAAAGTAAACACTTCTTCTATTGAAGGTGGTTCTTCTCTATAAAATCACGGAAAGTTTTTTTATAAGAATCACTAATCGGCAATACGGCAGTGCCAATGTGAACTTCATTTTTATGAATCGATTCAATGGCATGCAATGAAACAATAAACGAGTTGTGAATGCGAATAAATTGATCAGCTGGTAACTGTTCCTCCAAAGATTTTAAGCGCTGCAAGCTCACCACCTTTTGTTGCTTTGTGTGAATAGTTACATAATCTTTAAGTCCTTCGATGTAAAGGATATCTACCCACATCACTTTTACCAGTTTTGTACCATCCTTTATAAAAATAAAAGGCTGAGATGAATTGGGCACAACTTTCTCAACTTGTGCAGTTCCTGAATTAATTCGCGAAGTTACTTTGTCGACAGCCTGCAAGAAACGAGAGAATGTTATGGGTTTCAATAGATAATCAACCACATCTAACTCATAACTCTCCAAGGCATACTCTGAATAAGCTGTAGTCAAAACAACCAACGGCTTCTTTTTCATAATTTTTAGAAGAGAAATGCCGGTGATCTCCGGCATTTGAATATCTAAGAAAAGTAAATCCACTGGTTGCTGCTGAATAACATCCATAGCAACAACTGGACTTGAGCATACTTCAACAAGTTTTAAAGAGGGTACTTTAGAAACATAATCTTTCAGTAAGCTTCTCGCCAGTGGTTCATCATCTACAATGACACATGAAATACTCACAACGATAAATTGAGTTGTACAAAATAACGGTTGGGCATGTCTTCTGTTTTAAGATGATAGTTATTTGGATAACTAAGCTCTAACCTTCGTTGTAAGTTCTGTAAACCAAACCCGGATTTTTCCTTATCATTCATGCTGCTGTTCAATTTGCTATTCTCAACAGTATAGACAATTTCATTTCCTTTCACTTGAAAATTAATTTTCACCCAAGAGTTCGGAGTGTTAGCACTCACGCCATGCTTAAACGCGTTCTCAAGAAATGTAATAAAAATCAACGGGGCCACCAAAATATTCTCCGTGCTTCCTTCCACCACAAATTCGATAGGCACTTCGTTATTGAGTCGTAGCCGTTCAAGGCTGATATAGTTTTGCATGTACTCAATCTCTTTACTCAAAGGCACCTTCGGGTAATTGGAATCGTAAATCATATATCGCATCATCTGCGAAAGTTTTTCGATGACCTCCGTAGTATTAGCCGAATGACTATAAGCGAGGTAGTAAAGATTATTGAGCGTATTGAAAAGGAAATGAGGATTGATCTGAGCTTTCAGAAATTTCAACTCGTTTGCCAATTTATCATTCTCCATTTGTTTCCGGTTTGATTCAAGTTCAAACCATCCTACAGCGAAGCGAAGCATGGCAACGAAAATGGTTATCAGGATAGTATCAAATGTATGTTGAACAATATAAAAGGTAGAATAAAAATAACGTTCATGATGAGTATATCCATCGATCAAATACCGTTGAAGGTGGACCCGAAGAGTAATAAGAATAATGAATGGCACTATAAATTCAATGAGATACTTCCAGGTTTTCTTATGCTTTAAAAAACGAGGAAGAAAAATAAAATAATTGAGATACGCCACCAACATTGCAAAGGCTAATTGCAACGTTGAAAAAGTTATCAAACGTTGAATATTTATTTCTCTATCCCGACCTGGGCGTGAAGTAAAAACATATATGTAAAAGGACAAATAGAAACACCAGAAGGAAAGGTGCAATAAAAATATCCGGTTACGTTGAAAGAAAGTCGCCATGGTAGGTAAAGTACGTTCAAAGATTGGCTAAGATAACCGTTCCTGTAAAGGGAAGGCTGTTTTTAAAACACTTTTTAGACAATCTATGCAACTTTTTAGATGATCTGCGGTATCTGTTAGATAACACCCAACTGACGACAAGTCGGCTGAGATGTCGAACATTTAAGCTTGACTATCTAAAAAATGAATTTAAAGGAAACTAATCTATCATTTTTGCGATATAATGTTCACTGACTAAACAGTAGCAATTAAAAAATATTGAGATGAGACCAGGTGTACTAATTCTATTTTTCTTTTTGATTTCGTTAGGCTTATTGGCACAACCACCGCGTACCCCCGATTTGGTCAACGGAAAAATCACTGGCATTGTTCAAGATTCTACCAACAACCAAGGAGTAGAATTTGCCACCGTGGCACTACTTGATCCAAACACACAGAAACCAATCAACGGAGAAGTTTGTGATGACAAGGGGAAATTTACACTTTCTAAAATTCCATCAGGGAATTACATCGTGTCTGTTTCATTTATCGGTTACGCAACAAAGAATATCAAAGTACAATTGACGGACAAGAGAAACGAAGTGGATCTCGGGAATGTGAAACTTAGCCCTGCAACAAAACTGTTGAAGGCCGTAGAAATTGTCGGCCAGAAACCATTGATTGAAGAAAAGGTCGATCGCACCATTTACAATGCTGAAAATGATGCTACATCAAAAGGAGGAGATGCCACGGACGTGCTCAGACGTGTTCCGTTGTTAACTGTTGATATGGATGGTAATGTTTCTTTGAGAGGGAGTCAGAATATCAAAGTACTGATCAACAACAAACCTTCAACAATTACAGCGAGTAGTGTTGCCGATGCGCTCAAGCAAATCCCGGCCGATCAAATTAAGACTGTTGAAGTAATCACCTCTCCTTCTGCCAAGTATGATGCAGAAGGTTCTTCAGGTATCATTAACATCATTACGAAAAAGAACGCAATGGATGGTTTGACATTGAACATCAACAGCAGCGCTGGTTTTCGCGGTTCAAACCTTGGACTTAATGGAGGTTATAGAAAAGGTAAA
>DASYTA010000298.1:0-2694 GCA_036002745.1 Cyclobacteriaceae bacterium
TACCGGCATCAGGCACAATTTCATATAGTGTTACCGTTGGACCAATCGTTGCCTTAATGCTGGAGATACCAATCTTAAAATTCGTGAGCGTAGCTACAATTTTATCTTTGTTGGCGTTCAACTCCTCCTGAGTTACTTGCACTTTGCCAACCTCATATTCATTGAGCAATTCCAGTGGAGGAAATTTATAACCACTCAGGTCAAGTGTGGGATCATAAAATCCTTTTTCTTCTACTAATTTCTCCGCTAATACTTCAGAATCTGTTTTTGGTTCTTCCACAAAAAGTGGCAAGTCGGTCTTTTCTTCTTTCTTAGGCGCAACTTCAAGTTTGAGCTCAGATTTTGCTGGTTCAACTTTCGGTTTATTCACCAACAAAACTGGTTCAGGAATTTCAACTTGTGTTACCGGCCAGTTGTCAAGATCATCCGTGTAAGGCGATACTTGATTTTCTTCTGTTGGAACAAATGCATCATTGCCCATCGGTTTTGGATCGCGCACCTGAAAAGCGTTGATGGCAGTAACGTTGAAGTAATAGATGATAAAAATGAAAAGGGTAAGTACGAGAATCAAAAATGTTCCCCACCCGAATAATCCATCCGAAATTTTTGCAAGTTCATAACCAAGCCCACCACTTAAAAAGCCAATCTCGGTAACGCCCGCCATGCTATGAGTGATGTAACCCAATAGTAAGCTCAACCACAAGCCCGCGAAGACGGAGAAAATAAATGCAGAGAAAAGCGGAATCAGATCGCGCTTAAAAACCAGTTTGAAACCTAAAAAGAAAAGTAGCGGTGGCATAAAGAAACCTGAGATGCCCAACCACCTGAAAATCATATAATGCGAAGTAACGGCACCGTACAAGCCGAGCCAGTTCTCCGCCTCTTTGCCCGATTCAATTAAATCGGTATTCCACAGCGCCTCCACTACACTTTGATCGGCTTTCCCTGTAAATAAATAAGACAGAAAAGCAGTGAAAAGATAAAGCGACACGATGATCAAAAAAAAGCCCACCGCCAAGGGAAATCGAGGGTCTTGAAAGAATTCAAAACTAAACCACGACTTGGACTTACTTCTTGTCTTCTTTTCTTTTTCGGGTTTTTTGAATGAGTTGCTTTTGAATGTGTTCTCGGCCATTAGTTAAAAAAGTACTCAAAACTAAGAAAATTTGGGGTACTAATTTTAATCACTTACCACTGGTTGGGAGTCCTGTTTGGGGGTCTCTCGGTTTAAGTGTATCCATTGGCTTCACAACCTCTTCGGTACAGCTATAAACGAGACTCAAGAAAGTGATTACACAAATAAGTTTGATGAATTTACTTTTCATAATGGGTATATTTGAGTTGGAAGAATTAAAGATACCAAATCCAGGCTATAATCACAGTGAAATATCCATTACTGATTTTCATTTTATTTCCATTTTTTCTTTTCGCACAGCAAAGTGTAAATGATAGTTTATTAGCTATTGTGCGTGAAAATAGCAGTGACATCTCCACTTTCAGGGCCCTGAAAAGATTAGGAGAGATCAATGAGAAAACTAACAACCAACTAGCAGTATCTTATTATCGACGGGCGCTATCATCTCCCTTCCACATGGAATATTCCAAAGAGTTCGTTCATACTTACAATTCACTGGGAGAGGTCTATTATATTTTTGGGAAATACGACTCCTCTCAATTGATGTATCAACAAGCCTTAGCCATTGCGCAAAAGTTCAACTATGAAAATGAAATTGCAGAAACCTATCAAGGGATCGCACTAAATTTTTTGAGACAATCTAAACCTGATTTGGCAAGGAATTATTTGTACGATGCGCTCACGATTTGGGTGCGCCTTGGGTATCCTCTAAAGGAAGCTGGCGTTTATTTGAATATAGGTAATTCCTATTTAGACGAAACAAATTATACAGAGGCATTGAACCAATTCATTAAAGCTGAAAAAATTTACGAAGGGTCAGATGTTAATGGTTTAAGTGTAGCCCTCAGCAACATCGGAAATATCGAAGACATTCTCGGCAAGTATAAGGAGGCCGAAGATTACACTCAACGCGCCATGCGTCTTTCAGAAGAGTCAGGGAATGAATTGAATGTCGCCTACTGTCATCGATTGATGGGTAGAATTCTAAGAAAAAAAAATTCGTTTGATAAAGCGCTTAGTGCTTATCGTGAAGCGCTAAGTATTTACCAACGAAGAGGAGATAAGCGAAACCAAAGTGAAACACATCAAAGCATTGCTTCCATTTATTATGATCTGCGCCAATCTAGAAATGCGTTGGCAGAATATCATAAGTCATTACAAATTGCAAAGGCAATCGACAATACACCTTTAATGGCCTATGCGTTTTCGGGAATAGGATTCACCTGGTATCAACTCAAAGAATTTAATATGGCTATCGTCTATTTTGATTCCTCCATGGTTAAGGCCAAGGAAATCAGAAACCATTACGTAAGGATGGATGCCTATCAAATCATCAGCAGTATTCACGAAGAGCAGAATCACTATCATGAAGCATTAAAGTTTCATCAATTGTATTCCGAATTAAAAGACAGTATTGCACAAGAGGAAAAACGTCAAGGTGCCAATGAAATGGAGGCTAAGTATCAGAATGTAAAAAAGCAAACTGAAATTGAACTGCTGAAAAAAGATCAGCAACTAAAAAATATTACGCTGCAACAAAACCGAACGGCTCAAACTGC
>DASYTA010000299.1:0-2418 GCA_036002745.1 Cyclobacteriaceae bacterium
CGGAGAAGATATTTGTGATTCCTCCCCATCGTACGCGTTATCTCAGTGAGATCTCAGAGAACAATCGCTCTTACGATCAATGGGTGAACGAGCAAGCTGAAACGGCACAGAAACTCTATTCGATCAACAAAACAATTGAAACCCTTGGCAAAACAAATCAGGACATCGTTAAAGTTTTGAATGCTGAGTTTGATCGAATCAAATTAAATCTCGATCCGAAGAATTGGAAATTGGTTGAATCATGGGCTGAGAAAGCGAAGAGTTATCGCGAGCCAGTTTTCAAATTTAAAGTGCGAGACAAAGAGATCGGAATTCAAACACACTCAGAATCTTTATCACATCTACAAATTCCGAAAGTATCACTCCCGAAGTACGAAGCTTGGGGTGACTTATTGAAATGGCAATTGCAAGAAAATGTTCCGGGAGAGTTTCCTTACACCGCTGGCATATATCCTTTCAAGCGAGAAGGTGAAGATCCCACGCGAATGTTTGCTGGTGAAGGCGGACCAGAAAGGACCAACCGGAGATTCCACTACGTGAGTTTAGCAATGCCAGCAAAGCGATTATCCACCGCATTTGATTCTGTTACGCTTTACGGAAATGACCCTGATTATCGTCCGGATATTTATGGAAAGATTGGTAATTCAGGCGTAAGCATCTGTTGTCTCGATGACGCGAAGAAATTATACAGTGGCTTTAACCTTGCTGATCCGAAGACTTCCGTGTCAATGACCATCAATGGTCCTGCACCGATGTTGCTGGGATATTTCTTAAACGCTGCCATTGACCAACAGTGTGAGATTTATATTAAGAAGAATGGATTGGAAGCAGAAGTGAAAAAGAAAATCGCTTCGCTGAAAAAAGAAAACGAGTCTCCATCATATCAAGGTTCACTTCCAAAAGGTAATGATGGATTAGGATTGATGTTGCTTGGTGTTACAGGCGATCAGGTTTTACCAAAAGAAATCTATGAAAAGATAAAAGCTGAAACATTGTCGCAAGTTCGCGGAACCGTACAGGCAGATATTCTTAAAGAAGATCAGGCGCAGAATACCTGCATCTTCTCAACCGAGTTTGCTTTGCGATTGATGGGCGATGTGCAGCAATACTTCATCGAAAAAAATGTGCGGAATTTTTATTCTGTTTCCATTTCAGGTTATCACATTGCTGAAGCTGGTGCCAATCCGATTACGCAATTAGCGTTCACGCTCTCCAATGGTTTCACTTACGTGGAATACTATTTGAGCCGTGGTATGGACATCAATGAATTCGCACCCAACCTTTCTTTCTTTTTCTCCAATGGAATCGATCCTGAATACTCGGTCATCGGGCGAGTGGCAAGAAGAATTTGGGCGAAGGCGATGAAGAATAAATATGGAGCCAATGCACGCGCTCAAATGTTGAAGTATCATATTCAGACTTCAGGGAGGTCACTGCACGCTCAAGAAATTGATTTCAATGACATTCGGACTACGCTTCAAGCATTGTACGCCATTTACGATAATTGTAATTCGCTCCATACCAATGCGTATGACGAAGCAATTACAACGCCAACGGAAGAATCAGTTCGAAGAGCAATGGCAATTCAATTGATTATTAATAAAGAATTAGGGTTAGCGAAAAACGAAAATTCGCTACAAGGGTCATTTATCATAGAAGAACTAACTGACCTCGTTGAAGAAGCTGTTCTAACCGAATTCGATCGAATCACAGAACGCGGCGGGGTGCTAGGTGCAATGGAAACCATGTACCAGAGAGGAAAAATTCAGGAAGAGAGTATGTATTATGAAACTTTAAAACACACGGGCGATTATCCAATCATTGGAGTGAATACCTTCTTAAGTTCGAAAGGTTCACCTACAATCATTCCGCAGGAAGTGATACGTGCTACAACAGAAGAAAAAGAGTATCAAATTAAAATGCTTCGGAACCTACACCAACATCATAGTGATAAATCCTCTGCTTTGTTAGATCGCGTTCAGCAGGCTGCGATCCAAAACAAAAACATTTTTGAAGAGTTGATGGAAGCATGCAAGATTTGTTCTCTTGGTCAAATCACCAAGGCTTTGTTTGAAGTGGGTGGTCAGTATCGAAGAAACATGTAATGCTGATATATAACTGAACACAAACAAAAAAGCCTTTCTTTTCAGAAAGGCTTTTTGTTATTCAACCCCACTATCTCCTTATTTTACCAAGAAGCTTGGTTGACCTTCAATATTCTTCAAATTGTAAACTACAGCAAGTTTACCATTTACATCAAAATTTCTGCTGTGAACCAAGTTGTCATTACCATCAAATATTTGAACATTGATATTGCCACTTGTTGCCGCAGATAAAAGGTACTTGCCATCCTTCATTTTTGAGATATGAACTGCTTGTGCAGCCGCATTAATATTCTCAATTGCGTGATTTACTTTC
>DASYTA010000300.1:0-3105 GCA_036002745.1 Cyclobacteriaceae bacterium
TCGTAATGTGATAAAGTATATACATCACTAAAAACAAACCCGACAAAACGAGACATGTCTTATTCAGAAATTCGTGTCTTGATCGGTTGCCATTTTTAATCGACACATAAGACACGATCAGCAATATGGCGGTAAGTCCATTGATTGACGCATAGATTGGAGGAAGGAAGGAAAAATCGTAGCCGGGAATTTTAATACCAAACAGTGCAGCTACGGCAATTGGAATAACAATCGATAAAATAATAATTAGTCTCTTGTGCTTTTCAGTGTTCTCCGTCATATCAATTATTTGCTAATAAAATTTCTACTTCTACATTCAATCGATCGGTTTCTTCCAAGCTTGTAAAAGCATAGTATCCGCGAATGCGCTTTTGCTTATCCACGAGCACTGCTTTCCAAGGTTCTTTCAGAAACAAAGCACATTTCTTTATTCCATTCAACCGAGTTAGCTCAAGACTGTTCAGCGAAATAATCTGAAGTTGATTTTTAAACGACTGACTCAACTTCTCAACCTCTTTACTATTTACTTCAGAACCATCAACAAGCAAGCTAACTACATCATTTTTACATTTAAAAATAGTTAGAATAGAATCCGGTAGATAATACTGACCTTGATGTGCTCCTGAACATTCTTTAAGAGAATCATTAATTCCGTCTTTATAGTAAACCGGAATATCAAAATGATTCTTCCCGAAAAGCTTCAGAAAAATAAATATCAGGCCAGGTAAGGCTAAAGCTATTAACAAATAGATAATCTTCTTATTCATCTTAACAGGCAAAAATGAAAGAAGGCTAAAGTCTTAAAACCTTAGCCTTCTCTCTTAAAAATTACGGGGATTAATATCCCAGGAAATTAATATCGGAAAGCTTCATGCCTTCATAAACAAATGCTACTAACATCCAGATTATGAAAAGTGTAGGTATCAAAACTGACCAGAACAAAACTTTAGCCTCGTAGCGCAAGTGCATAAACTCACCAACGATATAACCTGCTTTTACAATCGTCATAATCACGAAGATTGTCGTTTTTGCAGGACCATGCGGCATGCTGAAGGCGATGATAAATTCGAAAATAGTAATCAATAGCAAGATGCCTGCTACTTTCCACAAGTGACGAATCTTTTCCTTATTGGGAGGAAGAACAACCACTTGAGGTTCATGTGAATGATGCGCCATGATCTTAATATTTAAACGAGGTAATAAAATGTAAATACAAATACCCAAACTAGATCCACAAAGTGCCAGTATAAGCCAACTTTCTCCACCATCTCATAGCTGCCTCTGCGTTCATACATGCCGGTCACCGTTCTATAATAGATTAAGAAGTTAAGAAGCACCCCGCTGAATACGTGGAATCCGTGAAAGCCTGTGATGAAAAAGAAGAAGTCTGCAAAATCCTGCGGGCCATACTGATTAATGTGGAGGGTAGCACCTACTACTGGTTTCAGTATCTCATGGCCATCAACAAAATCCTTCACCATGGTGGGCGTGCCAGTACCAACAATAAAGTGAGTCCATTCCCAAGCCTGGCAACTTAGAAACGTAGCGCCTCCGACAATTGTCCAAAGCATCCATTTCTCCACCGCCTTGCGATCCATGCGATGCCCTGCCTCTACAGCCAATACCATAGTTACGCTGGACATAATCAAAATAAAAGTCATCAAGCCTACAAAAACCAGGGGAAGTGAAACACCATGGAGAAACGGGACTGCTTCAAATACCTTTTCAGGAACGGGCCAGTATTCATGGGAGAATTTGAACGCATCATGCAATCCGGTATACGCCGGGTGCGACGAGCGAATTAAACCGTAGGTAATTAATAATCCCGAAAACGTAAAAGCATCTGAAAGTAGAAAAAACCACATCATGAGCTTGCCATAGCTAACGCCCATCGGTGATACTCCTCCATCCCAAACGCTTCTTCCTGAAATTGCTGTTGCAGTAGATTGTGACATGTTGATTAGTTTACCTGTACAATAATAAGAAGACGAACAAATATAGCCAAAGACCTCCTAAAAAATGCCAATAAGTTGTGCACATTTCCATGGATGCCATGTTTTTCGAATTGATTTTTCCTTTAAAAGCCTTCGCGCAAACTATCCACAAAAAAATAATGGCGCTGATGATATGAAGGCCGTGAAGACCGGTTAAAATGTAGAGGAATGAGCCTGATGGATTACCTACCAAATAAATGCTATTGGCCACCAATTGCTTCCAGCCAAAAAATTGGCCCACCAGAAAACACAACCCTAAAAAGGAGGTAACAAACATTAAAATCTGTACCAATTTAGTTTGATTTTTTTTTGCAGAGAAAAAAGCCCACTGCATCGTAACACTACTGATTAAAATGACGACCGAAGTAATGTAGAACAACGAGGGCAATTCAAAATAAACCCAGTTGCCTTCAGCGTGTCGCACAATATAAGCGGAGGTAAGCGACATGAATAACATCATCACGCTCGCCATGAACAGCCACATGCCGAACTTCTTCGGATGCATGGCCAATGGTTTTTTCGGCTCCTCAACTAATCGTAAGTCAACAGTCTTTTCCATATCTAAACTTTATCCAACAAGTAAGCGATCTGCACTATAGGTAAATACAAAAATGAACCAAACATGATTCGCAAAGCCGATTTGCGATCACCTGTTTTTAGCAGCGAAAAAGTTTGAGCAAAAAAAGCTACGCCACAAACCGTAGCAACAATAGCTGAGTTTAATCCGGTAACTCCAAACTTTGCTGGCAATAAACCCAACGGTATCAGAAACATGGTGTAAACCATAATTTGAATAGCCGTATTCAAATCTTTTCCTCCTCCCGATGGCAATAATTTGAAGCCTGCTTTTTTGTAGTCATCGTCAGCTACCCAGGCGATTGCCCAAAAGTGAGGAAACTGCCAGATGAACTGAATACCAAATATGATCATTGCCTCATGAGTAATAGAACCTGTGGCCGCAATCCAACCCAACAATGGTGGAAGGGCGCCTGGAATTGCTCCAACAAAAACAGCAATTGGTCCAACTCTTTTCAAAGGCGTGTAAACAAAGCTGTATAACACCATCGAAACAAAAGAAAGGATAACCGTTAGTGTATTCGTGAAGACGGTG
>DASYTA010000301.1:0-2285 GCA_036002745.1 Cyclobacteriaceae bacterium
TAGGGCAAATCGCTTTTTTGAAATGATCTTTCTTTTGTTTTTTAAATTTTTCTAAGTCGATGAAATTAGGAATGACTTCGATATGATTTTGAATATCAAAAAATTCATAAGTCTCTTTTTTCAAATCGCGCGACACGGAAGTCACACCATCGGATTGATTGATACTGAATGTCACCACCGGTTCATATGAAGGATCTCTTCCTACAAGGGTAATATCAGTTCCGTGTAAAGTGGTGATTACCGGAATGTAAATTCCTTGGGTCTTTAGAATTTGTTTGGCCATGTAGGCCGCTGAGGCATGTGGTATCGCATAGTGTACATGAAGCAAATCCAGCTTTTCGTTTTTTACAACGCTTACCATTTTGCTGGCCAAAGCAAGTTCATAGGGTGCATGTTCAAAAAGAGGATAGTTGCGAAATTCAACTTCATGATAAAATAAATTTTCACTTAAAAAATCTAATCGGCTCGGTTGATTATAAGTAATAAAGTGAATAGGGTGTCCTTTTTTCGCTAGTGCCTTACCAAGTTCAGTGGCCACCACCCCGCTTCCCCCAAACGTAGGGTAACAAACAATGCCAATTTTCATCTTTTCCACGGTTTTTGAGGTTTGCGATTTCTGGTTTAACTCGATTTGCAATTATTTGGTTTCAACCGGCGCGTGATTTTTACAATAAGTAAAAATGGATTGATAAATAACTTCCTGAATACGAGGACGGATATTAGCATTTAATATTTTATTGTTGGTCATGTCAGGGTTTACTCTATTCGATAGAAATACATAGACAAGGTTAAATTCAGGATCGATCCAAATACAAGTGCCAGTAAAGCCTGTGTGACCAAAGGTTTTTGAAGAAGCATACGTTGATACCGGGCTGTTCCAATCACTTTCTACTGGTCTGTCCCACCCGAGGCCACGCCTGCTGTCGGTGTATTGCTTTGCCGTAAAAAAATGGAGCGTCTCTGGTTTGAAAAATTGAACTCCACCATAACTACCATCGTTCAACCACATCTGCCCCAGTTTTGCAAGATCATTTGCATTACTAAATAGTCCGGCATGCCCGGCGATTCCACCATGCATGGCAGCACCTTGATCATGAACATAACCGACCAATAAACTTTTGCGAAATAGAGTATCTTTTTCTGTTGGAGCAATTTGCGTGAGAGGAAATTTCCGTAGTGGTAGATAACCTAATGTTGATGCTCCTAATGGTTGATAAATATTTTTCTGTAAAAAATCTTCCATGGGTTCGCCAATCATTTTCTCCGCCAGGTGTTGCATGATGTAAAAGCCCATGTCGCTATAGCGATAATCATAACCTGTGCGCGATGGCTTCTCACGTATTTTGGCTTTGATGATCCAATGCCAAAGTGAATCTTTCATCGATTTAGAAGCATATAAATTTTCGGAAACGGGAAAAGGAAATTCATCGCTTGCTTCGTGTCCATAATATTTTTTGGTGACGATAGAATCTTTTACAGTCTCCGCCCAGAAGGGAAGGTAGGGCCACAATCCGGCTTGATGAGTAAGAATGTCTTTGATTATAAAATCCTCCTTGTTCGATCCTTTCAGTTCAGGCAAATAAACAGAAGCTTTTTTATTGATATCAATCATCCCTTTTTCATACATGTACATCACCGTTTGCAGTGTGGCTGAAACTTTAGTTACCGAAGCGAGATCGTAAATTGTTTCGTCGCTAACCGGAATTTTTTTATCGTAGCTCAGTGTACCAAAGGATTTTTCGTAAATCACTTTGCCATCGCGTGCAACTAAAATATAACACCCGGGAGTAGCGCCAATCGAAATGGCTTCTTGCGCAATGGGTTCAATTCTTTTCAGCGTAGTGCTGTTCATGCCTGCGTCTTCTGGGAGTGAATAAACAAAACGCTGCATCGTTTTGGTTTTTATGCTTCTTTCTGCCAAAAGTGAATCGGAAATATTCACTGATAGTTTCCCTTGCGCACCAATGCCGCCAAAAATAATCTCAGCAGTAGCTCGAGGAATTCCTTGCTCGCCACTATATGCGGCAATCAAGGTTGGAATTTGTTCGAAATAAATTAAACTCTTAGGATTGTTAAAACTGCAGATGATCACATGCTCTTTGGGCAATCGATTGATCAAGCCTGCAATATTTTCTAGCATTGCCCCCGAACTTGTGAACAATCCAATTACGATCAGGTCTTTGTCTTTTATCAAAGTTGATAAACCAATGGTGTCGCTTAATGTTTTTACTGAATAATGCTTGAAGCCATCATACTTCGATAAATAGTGAGCGAATTCACCGTTG
>DASYTA010000302.1:0-4928 GCA_036002745.1 Cyclobacteriaceae bacterium
GCAAATACAAGTTCAATAATCTTTATTACTAGTACCGCTTTTTGCTGCATGGTGAGAGCCTGGTTCACCTTGCGGGCAATCTGCATGATCTGCGCCCAGTCGTCCACGAACTCCTGTGTCGCTTCATCAACGTTGGCTATCTGTGAATGTGCCGGTTTATTCGCTTTACAGAAGTCATCAAAAAGACCGAGATAGTAACGAAGGCCGTCTTGGTTAAGATGGAGAGACAAAAATTCCTTAATGATCGTGCGCTCATCCTCGGTGATGCGCTCTTTCGCCACGATGGCAAAAAATTGAATAATGGCTTTTAAAAGTTCTTCACTCATTTACTTCACAGAATCGGTCTCAAAATAGGAAAAAAAACTGATGAGCCGTTACTGTTGCATCTGAATCTCCTGATGTCTACGGTATGAATTTTTCGAAACGGAATTAATAGGTTCGTGTTCAGTGACTTCATTCGAGTCTTCGGTGGTACTTCCATCTTCATATGACACAGAAACAATTACTTCAAGCGTGTCTTCTGAAGTTCCTCGATAAGTTCCCTTCACGGGAGAGCAGTCTGAAAAATTTCTGCCTACAGCTAAACGAACATGGTTTTCATCAACAACGCAATTGTTTGTTGGGTCGATGCCTAACCAGCCGTAAAATGGAATATAAGTTTCAACCCAAGCATGCGTAGCACCTTCTCCACGCATCCCATTTTTGTTAGGACAAATGTATCCACTCACATAACGCGATGGAATATCAATCAGCCGGAGCATTGCCAGCAAGACATGGGCGAAATCCTGACAAACACCGGTTTTGATTTTCCATATTTCGTCGAGTGTGCTCTCTACGGTGGTGATTCCCTGCTTATAGTTGAAATTATTAAATACAAATGAGCAAAGCTCGATAACGGACTCGAATGGTGTACACTTCTTTTCTCGCACCTGATCAACAACTTCATTCGCTTCAGAGATTCCATCAAATGATTCTTGACGCAAGAAATCAATGAATTGCAGTTGTGTTTTCAGTTTGCTCAATTCTTGCCACTGCTTTTCTGCTGTCACTTCATTGACTGGCTTTTTCCTTGATCGAGTAACTACTGTTAATCTTGAATCGATACAAAGTTCATAGTGTGGCTTCGAATAAGTAAATGTTCCTACTTGATTTCCGAAATAATCTGTATGTGTTTCAATAGGAACATCTCCCGTTACTGTGATTTGCTGCTGGGTGACTTCTTGATAGTCATCCTTCAACGGGTAGAGAATGATTTGATTGGCGCTATCACGAACAGGTACAACGTAACTATATTTGGTTAGATGTCTGATTTTAAATTTTGGCATGAACAAATATTCTTAACTGTAAGCAAAATAATGTTGATTAAGAGCATTACCCACCGAAAATAATTCGAAATGAATTTTATCAAGGTAGCTGGGAATTCCCTCTTGAATGATCGATTCAACATTGGAAAATTTAATGTTGCTGCGCAACTTCCCAATCATAAAATTTACTTTGTCAAAGCTGTCGCGATTGCGTTCGTTTTTAAGTCGATCAAAATAACGTTGCGCTTGATAAACCGAATAATGAACGGATCGTGGGAAGCTGATATTAAAAATAACCTGGTCCAAAATATTTTTTGCTTCAAAACCTGAGCGATAATTCTTTAGGTACAATTCATATCCTGAGATGGACATTAAAAAATATTTCCAATACGATGGGTCATTCATTTTCTCTGCATCAGTGGATATATCTTTGAATTTAACTTTAAGGATATCTGTGGCCTGGATCGCCCGCTCAAGATAACGACCGATGCTCATAAAACACATCCCTTCTCCTCGCGACATGGTTACTTCAGTGGTTCCGTAATACAGCATGGCTTGACGAATCAACGCGTCCAAAGTAGTAATCGGGTCTTCGTTCTTTAATGACCAGCTCAATCTTTCATCGCGTACAAGGTGATAAAACTCGTTGAGGCACTGCCACACTTCTTTAGTAATATGATCTTGAACCGAGCGTGCATTTTCGCGTGATCTTGTAACCATATTGACAACCGAGTTAGGATTGTCTTTATCAACCACCATGAATTGCAAAACCGACCAACTGTCCATTTCAATTTTATCGACCTTCGGCGCTTCCAAAAAACTAAAGGTATTTAACACAGGCTTCCATCCAAACTCGCTCGTATTATCTTGAGATGATGCGTAGTTTATCTTCAGCATTCTCAAAATGCCATCAACACGTTCGATATAACGCGACATCCAGAATAAAGAATCGGCTACCCTACTCAGCATACATCATCGCTAATTGGTTCTTTCATTTAATTCAAACTGATAACACCCAAGTATCCTTGCTTCCACCACCCTGTGAAGAGTTAACTACGAGCGACCCTTTTTTAAGAGCAACACGAGTCAATCCACCGGGCACAATTTCAATCCCTGAAGGACCGCACAAAGCGAATGGCCGCAAGTCAAGTCTTCGTGGTTGCATCTTGCCATTGATATAGCATGGCGCTGACGATAAACTGATTACCGGCTGCGCAATAAATTGCCGAGGATCTTTTAATATCTCTTTTGTGTAATCAGCAATCTCTTCATCCGTTGCCGCATGCCCCATCAACATTCCATAGCCACCCGATCCATTAGTCTTCTTCACCACCATTTTATGAATGTTACTTAGCACATGTTTGCTTTCGTCTTTGTTCTTCAACTGAAAGGTGGGAACATTCTTAAGCAATGGTTCCTCATTTAAATAATAGCGGATCATTTCCGGCACGTAAACGTAAATGGCCTTGTCATCAGCAACTCCATTTCCAATCGCGTTGACAATGGCCACGTTCCCTTTTCTATAAGCGGACAAAATTCCTGACACTCCTAATTCGCTGGCGGGATTAAAAACCAGAGGATCAAGATAATCGTCATCCACCCTTCGGTAAATGACATCAACTTGCTGCAGTCCGTTGGTGGTCTTCATAAACACGCAATGATTGTCAACCAGTAAGTCTCTTCCTTCTACCAGTTCAACACCCATCAAGCGTGCTAACGTTGTATGCTCGAAGTATGCAGAATTATACATACCAGGAGTAAGGAGAACAACAGTGGGATTAGAAATCTTCCGAGGTGAAAGTGCAGCTAAGTTTTTATGAAGGATGTTGGGGTACTGTGTGACAGGTCTAACATTATTTTGAGGAATCAAATCAGGAAATATTCTCTTCGTGATCTCTCTGTTTTCAATCATATAAGATACTCCAGATGGTGTTCGAAGATTATCTTCAAGAATGTAAAATGTGCCATCATTGTCCCGAATCAAATCAATGCCAGCAATGTGTACATAGATGTCGTAAGGAACATTCACACCCTGCATCTCGCGTATGTAGTGCGGACAAGAGTAAATCAAATCAGCCGGCACAACTCCGTCCTTAATAATAAATTGATCGTGATAAATGTCTCTTAGGAATAAGTTGAGCGCTTTAAGCCGCTGCTTAATTCCAGTTTCAATGGAGTTCCATTCAGCTGCGGTAACTATTCTTGGAATAATATCAAAAGGGAAAATTTTTTCGATGCCTTCCCCACTTGAGTAAACTGTGAATGTGATTCCTTGGCTCATGAAGAGCCGCTTTGCTAACTCCTCTTTTCTATTCAATTCTTCTAAGGGAATGGCCTGCAGAAATTCATAAATACCTTGGTAAGGAGAACGCACATTTCCCTCTGCATACATTTCATCCCAAGTATTGGGAGAAATCGGATATCCTTCAAAAATTGAAAACGAATTCATCTCTGTTGCCTAAAATACAAGTTCGGCAACAAAAACTGATACTACCGGATGAAATTATTTACTGCAAACGAATTCGAAGCAGTGCAGAGCTAAGGAAAAAGATCAATGTTCCTTTTCACCATCCAGTGAAAGAACATAACGTGCCATCTTCTCTGCATCAGCTTCTGAAACATCTACATGCGCAGTCATTGGGATTTGCCCCCAAACTCCTGAGCCTCCCTTGATAATTTTCTGAGCAAGCATTTTAACATTGGCTTCCGTAAACTCATATTTTTTAGCGACATCAGTATGAGCAGGACCAATGATTTTGTTTACCGGATGATGACACGTTTTGCAATCACTTGCTTTCACAAGCGATTCACCTTGAGCTATTGCATCACTTGCTTGAGGTGTTGCGGCTTCTTCTTTGGGTGTGCCGTAATCTTCTGTGGCTGCTTTCTCTTTCTTCGATCCGCAAGAGAAAACAACAATAGCAACTATTGACGCGATAATCAGGTGGTTGATTCTTTTCATGTTCGTGGTTTGTTAAAGTTAGATGCCTAGTATTTTTTTATTGAGTTTAATATCTTTTCCTGCAGATGCAAAATCGTCAAATGCTTTTTCCGTTACTCGTATAATATAATCTTGGATACGCTCTGCCCCTTCCTTTGCTCCTTGCTCCGGATGTTTGATGCAACATTCCCACTCCAACACCGCCCAGCCGCTATAGTCATATTGAGCTAGTTTTGAAAAGATAGATCTGAAATCAACTTGTCCATCACCTATCGATCGAAATCTTCCAGGTCGATTGATCCAATCTTGAAAGCCACCATACACACCACTCTTCCCTGTAGGATTGAACTCAGCGTCCTTCACATGAAACATTTTGATGAACGAATGATAAAAGTCGATATACTGAAGATAGTCGAGTTGCTGTAAAACAAAATGACTTGGGTCGTATAGAATATTGGCACGCGAATGCTTTCCAGTTGCTTCCCAAAACCGCTCGAAAGTAATTCCATCATGCAAGTCTTCACCAGGATGAATTTCATAACAAACATCTACACCAACTTTATCAAAAGCATTTAAAATCGGAAGCCAACGTTTTGCCAGTTCCTTAAATCCATCCTCCACCAAACCAGCAGGCCGTTGTGGCCATGGGTAAACTGTATGCCACATCAGCGCCCCTGAAAAAG
>DASYTA010000303.1:0-2108 GCA_036002745.1 Cyclobacteriaceae bacterium
GAGAACTAAAAATCCTGCTCCTTCACCCAAGTTCAGTCCACCTCGTTCTGCATCAAATGGACGACATGGTTGTTTGTCGAGGATCATCAAACTGTTGAATCCGTTCAGTGTAAATTTTGTCAAGGCGTCCACACCACCAGCGAATGCCACATCCAAAATGCCAGCGCGAATAAGTCGTGCAGCAAGAATGATTGAATTCACGGAAGACGAGCAGGCTGTATTCACTGTAGACACAAATTCATTAATACCTAGATCATCAGCAATTAATTCAGTTGAACTTCCGCAAGAATGATTAACTACGTCACGGAGTTTTCCTCTTGAATGATCTTTTAAAAACTCGGAAAAGAAATTTTCGCTTTTATCCATTCCTCCAACGGTGGTAGCAGAAATCAAACCTGTTTTCCATTTCTTGAGATCACCGATCCTTGAATTGTGCAATGCCTCACGTGCAGCATGAGCTCCTAATAAACTTGTGCGGGTGAGCGATGGTGGAAGCTTAAGTTTTTCCGCTAATTCCCTATTAGACAATTTTACTTCTCCTACTGGAAGATCGCGATGAATAGTATCAAATAGAGTGAGGGGGCCAATACCTGAAATATCTTGATGCAATGAACTCAACGATTCATGAACTGAATTGCCAATTGCGCTGATCAGTCCTGTACCGACAACGTGCACGGTACTTTTCACAAAGTCAGGATTTTTGGTGAGCCACAATATAATCGGCCATTGTGTTCACGGATTTGAAAATCTTGGGGCCTTCCTGCGGATCTGTAATGCGGATGTTGTATTGGTGTTGCAACAACACAATTAATTCAAGTGCGTCTATGGAATCGAGCCCAAGTCCATCGCCGAATAAAGGCTTATCACTAGCGATGTCTTCAGGTTTAAGGTGTTTAAGATTTAAAACCTCGATAATTTGCTTTTTAAGATTGAGTATCAGCTCTTCCATGAATGATAAAGTTCGGAAATTTTATTGGCGCTCTGCACAGATGATTTGTCGGCCAAATATAAGAAAACATCAGCTTGGTCGCCCATCACCTCCACCCAGCCTGCGAGACAATATTTTATGTTCTCTTCATTCCAAAGTAAATCAACATAACTTGTTATCCACTCTGCATCAAATTTTGGCGTAACAAAGAAAATACTTTCCCCTTTGATGCCGTGACGAATACAAATCTCGCCCATAACAATATTGGGCAAAGTGTACACAAACAAGGAAGGACTTGCATGAATTTTTACAGTTTCCCAATAGCGTTTGTCAGTATCGAGACTTGAACTAGAATTAGAGAGAACCAGCGCAATTGAATCAGTCGCGTAACTTTTTTTGCTCAACAAAATTTCACTGGCCAGGAACCCTAATTTTGAGAGCGTATCCATTTTATAAAATTTTGGATAATCAACCTTCAACCAGGAGTAAGTTTCTAACAAGAAATCATCAAGTGGAATACCTGGTAGGTCAAGCAAACACTTTCCATCCTTCACGATTTTATTATTTCGAATGTGGCAATATGGAATAGTGCTATCCATTACCATCAGCAGAAATACTTCTGAATTTTTCGAAATTGATCATTTTGACTAATCGCTTCAATTCTGCGTCAGGATTCTTGACAAAGGGATTGTTTTGATCCCAGACATAACCGGCGAGAATTGAAGTAATTTGTTTTTTAGCAAGAGGATCCTGGTCTTTGTGATAGAAAATTGTCTCCAGTGTGCCATCATACCAAGCCATAACAAAGGCCTTGAATGTATCTACTCCTGCTTTTAATTCGTTGGAGTATTCCATTTGCCAATCCACCGAAAGACCTTTCAGTTTTTTAATCACAAGCTTTGTTGCCAGGTGACTAGATACGGTAGCAAACATAACTCCCGAGGAAAAGACCGGATCGAGAAATTCTGTCACATTGCCGGTGAGGACAAAACCTTTTCCATAAAATTTTTCTGTTTTGGTGGACCAGCCTTCCAGCTTACGTGGTTCAAATATTTTTTTTGAAGTACCAAAGCGTTTTTTCAGGTAGGGATGATTGTTAATCAACGAATTAAACTGTTCGCCTTGATCGCCAGCAACTTTCTCAAAAAATTCATGATCACTTACAAAACCTAGTGAGGTA
>DASYTA010000304.1:0-2551 GCA_036002745.1 Cyclobacteriaceae bacterium
ACAGTTTCGTCAGCAAACAAACCTACGCTGGTAGATATTCGCAATTATGAATTGAAGGCGGATTACAACTATTCAACTGCACCTAAACTTGATAAAGATGCTTTCTTGTTGGCCAAAGCAACTGGCTGGGAAGAATTGAGCTTGCTGCCTGGCGAAGCCAATATTTTCTTTGAAGGCACATTTACGGGAAAATCGTTTATCGATCCCAATAACATAAAAGATACATTATCGCTTTCCTTAGGTCGCGATAAGCGAATTGTCGTGAAACGCGAAAAGCAAAAAGAGTTATCATCTCGCAAGTTTATTGGCACCAATCAAAAGGAATCTTATGCCTGGGAGATTTCGATACGCAATACGAAAGCTGAAGCGATAAAAATTTCTTTAGAGGATCAGGTTCCGGTTTCACAAAATAGTCAAATAGAAGTGACTACAGTTGATATTGCAGGAGCGAAATACAACAAGGACTCAGGTAAACTTTCTTGGGATTTAAGTTTACAACCTAATGAAACGAAGAAAGTCGTTTTCAAATACGAAGTAAAATATCCGAAAGACAAACAGGTAACCGGGTTATAACAAATATTTTTATAACTAAAGCAGAGTTGAAAAGCTCTGCTTTTTTATTTTAAAACGAAAAAGTTAAATATCTTTGAGCCGTCTGTACTTAATCGAAAAAGCATGGCTCGTTGGCAATTTGGCTCTCTCATTTTTATTTTTTCTCTTTTTTCAATCTCTGGTTTTTCTCAAGAACTCGACTCATTGTTGAAGCTAAGTGCTTTCACGGCTGAGAGTGATTTACAAAAGCAACTTAATCAGGCGACCGGTGTTGGTTCAGGCAAGGCTTTGGCTACGCGCGAAACGCCTGGTATCTTGAGTATTGTCACGGCAGAGGACATTCAGAAAATGGGAGCTCGTGATATCACTGACATCATTCGTACTATTCCGGGTTTTGATGTTGCACAAGATGTTCAGTTTGTAACGGGAGTTACTTTCCGGGGCAATTGGGCTAATGAAGGAAAAGTGCTCTTCCTTTTAGATGGGCAACAGATCAATGACTTGATGTATCAGACTGTACCACTGCTCAATAATTTTCCTGTTGATGCAATTGAAAAAATTGAAGTCATCCGCGGACCGGGTTCAGCGATCTATGGAGGTTCAGCTGAATATGCCGTGATCAATATTATCACAAAACAAGCATCATCGCTCAGTGGAATAAAAGCCTATGGCACAGTGGGTCTCCATAGCAATGCAATTGGTAGAACGAACGGAGGCGTAATGCTCGCGCAAAATGGAAAAGATCTTTCATGGGATTTTGGATTCTTTCAAGGTAAAGGAATTGTGAGCGATCAAAATAATTTTATTGATCCAATTCAAGGCGACTCATTGTCTTCTAACCTTGCCAACGTAACTACTGCAGACCCAGTAAATATTAACATGGGCATTCGCACGAAAGGGCTTCAATTGCGTGGAATGTACAACGGCTATAAAACCAATGATCCAATCCAATTTGCAAAGTACGACAACTACTCAGTTGACATAAAATATGATTTCAAGATTAATCCTAAGTTGACTCTTACTCCACAGTATACTTACATGAATCAGGTGCCGTGGGCTTATGGTTTTGTGAGTGATGGAAGTTATGCATTAAGGTCGAGAGCTACACGAAATCTTGCCAACATCACTGCGAACTATAATTTAAGCAGAAGAGTCAACATTGTTTCAGGTGCAGTTTATTTTGCCGATAAAGCGAATGACCTATTACCTGCTAATGATTATTTCGGTGGTGAAGATTTTAATCTATATAACTATGCAATTTTTGCCCAGGGCCTGATTAAACTTCGATCAACTAACTTAACTTTTGGAGCCAGGTACGAAAAAAATAACCGTGCTGGTGATGCTTTTGTTCCGCGATTCGCAATTACAAGAAAAAAAGAAAACTTTCACTTTAAAGCGTTGTACAGTGAGGCGTTTCGTTCGCCCGCAATTGAAAATTTGCACTTGGCTTACGGTGATAAAGTAGTGCCGGAGCGAAGCAGTATATGCGAGGTGGAATTCGGTTATCAGTTCACTCCAGAAATGCTGTTGTCCATTAATGGTTTTATTCTGAATACCAATAATGTAATCGTTTATCAATTTGTTACCGAACAAGATCAGCGATATCTAAACTACGACAGATCGGGAAGCAACGGTATTGAGTTGGTTTACAGTTTAAGAAAGAAAAAATGGAACGCCAATGTGAATTATTCTTTTTCACAGGCAGCGAACGGCTCTATCAATTTTTTATGGATCGGCGGAGCATCAACAGTTGATACATATAAAGTTCCTCAAACCAATTCCCAATTTGCTGGTTTGGCAGCTCATAAAGCCGTTGGAATTTTTAATTATTTACTAAACAAGAAGCTTTCTATCAATGCCACATTTATCTATAGTGGAAAACGATATGCCTACACCACTCCTGATGTTAACGGAATACCAGTAGCAACTACTCTTAATCCCTATTTATTAGCCAACACTTTTATCAATTATCAAAGTAATGGGTTTGTTTTAGGCGCCG
>DASYTA010000305.1:0-2162 GCA_036002745.1 Cyclobacteriaceae bacterium
TAGAGCGACCCTGCAAACTCAACGACATTCGCTGCAAATATCACGGACGAAGATTTAACCTTGACGGTAAGTTTTTAACGATGCCAGAATTTAAAGAAGTAAAAAATTTTCCTACCTCTTCGGATGACCTACATGAATTACAACTTCACACCTGGGGCAAATGGCTTTTTACTTCACTGAACTCAAAATTAAATACTGACGACTTTTTCAAGCCAATGGCCGACAGAATTGGCTGGATGCCGCTGCATGATTTTGTCTTTCACCCTGAACTTTCTAAAGATTATTTAATTGATGCGCATTGGGCGTTGTATTGCGAAAACTACTTAGAAGGATTTCATATTCCTTTTGTACATGCTGGATTAAATTCGGTGATTGACTATGGTAATTATACCGTTGAACTTTTTCGTTATTCCAATTTACAATTAGGTATTGCCAAGGAGGGCGAATTGGTTTTCGACCTACCTTCCTCATCGCCCGATTATGGCAAGCGGGTAGCGGGCTATTATTTTTGGGTCTTCCCCAACATGATGTTTAATTTTTATCCTTGGGGGCTTTCGATCAACATCATCCGGCCAATGGGTGTGAACAAAACCAAAGTTTCTTTTTTGTCTTATGTATTAGACGAAAGTAAACTTAGGCAGGGCGCCGGCGCTGATTTGCACAAAGTGGAGCTAGAAGATGAAGATGTGGTTCAAAATGTGCAGAAAGGAATTCGCTCACGATTTTATACACACGGGCGCTACTCCGCTACACGCGAGCAAGGCACACATCACTTTCATCGGTTGATTGCAGAGTTTATGAAGTGAGTAGTTATGAAGCTCATAATAACTTTTAGCTTGATTTTTCTGGTTGGATTCAACCGCGAATCTGATCCAATGAAAAAATGGAGCAACTTATACGATTTTCCAAAGCACTGGCTCATGCTTGAGCGTGACAGCCTTGGCTATTTGGTATATTATCCTTGCGATGGGTCAACTCCTCAAATAAAAATAAATAAGGACACTTTGACTATTCAATGGCAAAATGAGGAGCAAAAAACTCTCATCGAAAAATTCACCAAAGTGACCAATGATAAGTTCTTCATTAAATGCTGGGGCACAATTGCAGGAGAGGATTTATTGGAATTGCCTTCCACCAATTTTGAAGTTAGAGTTGTGGATAGGAAAAGAAAATTAGTTCATTGGAAATTGGTTAGGGATTTCAAGCCACCCGTATACATTAAAGATTCAACAAGTTGGATAATGACTCCAATAGATTTCATTGATGACTTTCGGAAAATTGATAATCCATGTGAGACAGAGAAAAAACCAGAAAAGAATTTTTTACCAATTGAATATCACTAAATCTGATATACCTCAATAAAATCCTGACGAAATTAGTTTACCTGATAATCCGAATTTAAATGAGAAATGCATTCTTTTTATTCTTCTCTTTCGCACTAACAAGCTGCGCAAGCACCACAGGCATTGTTCAAGGAAAATTATGTTATCCTTCTGAATATATTCCAGCCATGAATGTTTATTTGAAAGCAAATGGCTCAAATATTATTTACAAACTAGTAAGCAAAGAAAACGATCAGACCTTTTCGTTTAAAAAAATACCGGAAGGAAATTATGTTGCCTATGCTTATACCATTGATGCAACAATGCTCGATCTCAACAATAAGAAATCAAAAGCCAGTGGAGGGTTTAGTCATTTTGTTCCCTGTGGCTTATCCGTAGATTGCAAGGATCACTCACTCATTAGTTTTAAAGTGAATAAAGGAAAAACAACCAATGCCATCGACATCTGCGATTGGTATGGTGCGGTTGTACCTGCCGAGAAGTAGGCCGTCTGTCAGGCGGTTGACAAAAGTGAACACAAAACCTCCTTATCTTAGTGGGTCGATGATCTCGAAAGAACACATTGAAAATTTTAGTAGACCACTTACGGAAATCTTAAAAAAAGAAATTCAAAGTGGTAATGAAATCGTAGAAACATCCAGCGGTTGGCCTTCGCCTAATTCCATCATCATCTTTTTACGGAAACCTTTCTTAGAACAATACTTAAAAGAAGATATTGAGTTCAGAGAAGTGAACGATCCCCACTGGTGGAAATCAGAATACTTCGACAAAAAAACAAACCATATTTTGGCGTGCAAATACGAATGAAATGAAGCGCGT
>DASYTA010000306.1:0-4320 GCA_036002745.1 Cyclobacteriaceae bacterium
ACTTGACGATTTTAAAGTTCTTTGAATTGATCACCAAATTATATTTTACAGAAGAGTAACTAGCTCTGATCTCGTCAATAACTTTATATTCTCAAATCACCTTTTAAGAAGTCCAAGCTCAATTGAAGCCTTCAAGAGTGATGCTGTATTACTCGTATCTAGTTTAGCCATCAAGCTTTTTCGGTGGCTTTCGATTGTAGATACACTCACAAAAAGTTTTTCCGCGATTTGTGAATTAGTTAGCCCATCGGCAATAAGTTGAAGCACTTCTTTTTCACGTTTCGTAAGTACGGGCAAACTGTTGGCGCGTTTTTTTTCTTCACGCATAGCAAAGCTTGCTCCACTACTTAAGTATTGTTGACCTGAGGCTACTTTAGATATCGCCTCGAGAAGTTCTTCTTTGCTCGCATTTTTAAAGATATAACCTGAGGCTCCATGCTCCATCATATCTTTCACGTAGCTGCCCTGATCATAACTACTGATCGCGAGGATTTGAAGATGTTGGAAACGGGTTTTCAATTCGCGACAAAGTTCCATCCCACTTTTATCCGGAAGATTGATGTCCATCAATACCACATCAGCCATACCTCCCACGAAATAGCCGAGGCAAGAGGCAGCGGAGGTAGCGTAGCCCATGTATTCTATTTCCGGTTCAGTGCGAATCATGGAAACCAGTCCTTCTATCACCATGGGATGATCATCAACAATAAAAACTTTTGTCTTTATCATATCGGAATGCGAATAGTGATGGCACTTCCTTCTCCGGGTTTAGTATCGATGTCCAGCGCTCCATTGAGATATTCTACGCGAGATCGAATGTTTGGCCATCCTGAACCTCGGGTGTGTTTAAGAATTTCGGCATCAAAACCTTTTCCATTGTCTTGAATCGTGAGTGTTACCGAATTGCTTTCATAGTGAAGTTGTATGATCAATTCCGTTGCTGCGGCATGGCGAAGCGCATTGTTAATTAATTCATTGGCCAGTCGATACACCGCCAACTCTGTGGAAGATGCCAACCTACGCTCTTCACCTACTTGCTGAAAGATGGCCTTTAGTACATTAGATTGGTTGATAAAATCTGTAAAATCCTTGAGCGCGGCTGCGAGTCCAAATTTGACAAGTGTCTCAGGCATTAGGTTGTGAGCTACCCGCCTCAACTCATGAATTGAGTTGTCGAGCATATTGAGCGACCGCTCAAACAGTTGAACATTTTCGCTGGTCATTATTGCATTTCCTTTCATATTGGATAGTGACATTTTAATTCCTGACAACATACTGCCTAGACCATCGTGCAAGTCTTTAGCCACGCGCGTGCGTTCCTTCTCTTGTATTTCGGCCATCGCATTGAGTTGCCTTACTTTTTGTTTTTCAATTTCAAGTTTCAAGGCTTCCTGCGCTTCCAGTTTTTCTACTTCATCGCGTTTGTGTTTGTAACCTAATCCGAGTGTGAAAAAAATCAACTCTATGATAATACCCAGCTCAAAGAAAGTAAGAGCAGAATCAAATGGATAAAAGAAATTGCTGTTTAAAGATGGATACAAGGTGAACAACATCGATAAGAATCCAAGGATCGCCAGGATGCTTCCACCGATCACTAAATATTGGCTCAATTTGTTTCCTATAAATGCAAACGTAATCGTGATGGACAATCCGGTTAGGATCAAAATTAAACGCATGACATCCCATAGCCTCCATTGAAAAACCAGCCAGTCCGGTAGAAATGAAAGGATAAAATCAATTACAACATAGTCGAGAATAAACCATGTCATATAGGTCATGATTTTATGCGCGCGTGGATATTCTTCCTTAGTGTTTAAAAAATTCTGAACAAAAAGATAGTAGACAGCATAGGCGCAAGCTTGCGATGATTTATACAAAAAATTGTGGAAGAGCGGATTACCAAATGATTGAAGTGTTAATGTGTCGGATAGTTTTATCCAAAAGTAAATGGAGAAGAAAAATATATAGCATGCATAGTAAAGGTATTCTCTTCCGCCAATTGAAATGAACTTCGCGAAGCTATAAACCAGCATGATCAGTATCATTCCAAAAAATATGCATTCGATTAAAATTGAAGCCGATGCGTAACCCAGATTTTTAATATAGAAATCTTCATTTTCACTGCTCTTACTAATCCAAATTGAAAAATAGCAGTCAGGGTTTTCTATATTTTTTAATCTTAGTACATATCGTTGCGTTTGTCCTGCGGGCAAAGTCAGCGTATAGTAGTCCCTTTTTATTAAGTAAGTTTCTATCGCTTCCGGTTTGACTTCCCGGAGGACTTTACCATTTTTAGAGACATTGGCCACTGTAATTGAAGGCAACGGACCAATCCAAAGCGATAGGGATGCAGAGTCTTTGGTATCGTTCGCCACCTCAAATGAAAAGTAATATGGATACTTCACTTCTTTCAGCGTGACTCCATTGTAAAAATTTTCTGATGGTCTTTTGAATAATGACGCGTCCATCTCTTTAAAACCGGTGGCCGCCGATGAATCGCAATAAACTAAAGCGTAGCGGGAAATAAATTCAGCTTGATGGAAGGACGAAATTCTAAGCGGAGGCATCAACTGAGATGAATCGGAAGATTGACCCAGCAATACATTAAACTTTAAGCAAAGGATAATGATCGCAGAAAGAATACTTTTTTTCAAAATCTTATCTCTGGATCAATTGATTGAAATACTTTTTCATATCTAGGCTGAATGCTCTATAATTTACTCGAGCATGCTATAGTATCAACGATACCACAACATGCTCGAGAATAAAAATATGAGCAATCTAATTTTCTTAATTACAATTTAGGATTTTGTTATTACCGAGCCAACACAATAAATCAGTTGCAATTGCCGTAAGTATAAGATTCGGTAATTGTGCTTCCGCCCAAAACCGAATAGCTGCGCTTTGTAGGAAACCCATTGCTGTTATATTGATAAGTGAAGGTCTGTGTGGTGACATATTCTCCGGCTGTTCCGGGGCTGTAAGTATCTTTATCCGTGAGAATGTTGTTGGTAGCGCTGATGCCGGTTGAAAAAAATGACATAAGTGAAGCGCCACCAGGCAAGTTCTTGTCATCATAAGTATAATCATGAACTTCATATTTATCCCCGCCTTCCGTTGGTAGACCAATAAAAGACTCAGCTTTTAATGGATTTTGTGATGTGGCATTTGCGTAAGTGTAGGTAGTGTACGAACTACTTGTGGTTCCAGGGCTTTGGTAGTATGAAGAGGACACAACCTGCGTTACTTGATTGCTGGAGTTAAAGGTAGCAGTGTTCTGAGTATAAGAGCCGTCAGAAAAAGTGAGCTTGTATGTAGTGGGGAATACATTGCTGCCTGAGTAAGTTGCTTCGAGAGCGGAGAAGGCATAACCGTTTGGGGTGCCCGATGTTGCTAATTTGGTTATTCGACCGCTGGCATCAACGGTAACATTGTATGTGTTTGCATTCGCTGGCCCGCTGTTGGAATAGGTGATAACTACTGACGTAGGCTGATTGCTGCTGTTATAGGAGATAGCAGTGGAAGACCCGGTAAGCGTAGCCTTCGTAAGCAAGCAACTAGGAGTGTTAGAATTTGCTGGAGAAGGATCACTTTTTTTGCTGCATCCTACTATCAGGGCAAGAAAGAATAAAACTAAGGCATGTGTTTTCATGTGTTTGTGTTTTGTTTTTGTTAACACAAATTTTGGTGGTGACCACGTACACAAGCCTCCCCTGAACAGGGGAATTTCATTTTATGCCCATCACATTTTTGGGTGATACCAATTGATCAATTTTTTTATTTCTCAAACTAGAGAAAATGTGCGATTCTAAAAATGCTTAAAAGAAGCATCGGCAAATGATGAGCACTTACTTAACGCTAAATTTCTTGTTCTTAAAATCAATAGCGATAGTTCTGTTCCAGAAAAGAACGTTGCCAGTTATCCCATCATAATTTTTTCCCAAATTTTTCGCGCTTGAATAGGCATTAACGTTTGAGAACGTTTGACCTGCAAGTACGAAACTACCAACGATTGGCTTCCCGGTAAAGGTATAGGTTGTTCCCCAACTGTTGGCTTCAAATGTATCGACGTTTGAGGAAGTCGAAAACCAGCTTATCCTATCTGCATCGGTAAGGATGGGGAATACACTTGAGCCGGTGTCGAATAATATTTTTAGTGATCTACCTCCAAATTGCATTGGTAGAATAACCCTTCCTTGTTGATCTAAGGTGATGTCAATAAGATTGGGTGCAAAGTCTGCCGGCAAAGTTTTGCAAAAGGCAAATCGTTCATTAGGGTAATCTATAATAAGTACAGAATTTTGAAAAATGTCTGGACCT
>DASYTA010000307.1:0-2594 GCA_036002745.1 Cyclobacteriaceae bacterium
AAAAGAAATCAGGCGAAAAGGGTTGGGAACTTTCTTTTAAACAATCAATTGAAGCACTAAGCTACTATTCCAATAAGTATAAAATAGATTTGCATCTTTCGGAATATATAAACGAATTCAATTTTTATCAAACGCGAGCTATGAGATAATAATATTTTATCAGATCGTTTATGACGATTTTAAAATGAAAGAGGTAATACATTGTTTGGAGTTTATTACGGGTATTCTTGGGATATTTTTAAGTATTTATCCAGCCCTCAAATTATTCAGACAAATCAATGTACTCGACGAACTTAGACCTCTACTTACACCAGAAGAACAAAAAGAAACAACCAAAGAGGATCTTTACAAGGATTTGGCTGCGAGAATAAATGATCAAATAAAATATTCGCGGAAGACTACGAATGATGAATTTAGGCGCGATAAAAAGCTTTGGTTGCTGTGGATTAAGATTGGCGCACTGCTTTCTGCCATTTCATTGGTCCTTTCTTATATTTCTACTACTTCCTTGTTTTGCTAAGCCTTAAGTTATAGTTTTTCCGTGCCTTAAGTTATTGTTGGTCGCCTGACCAACAATCTCAATAAATCAAATTTGTTGTTTACTTGACTCAACAATTAAAATCAATGAAATCATTCCTTAAAGTTTTCGGTGTAACCAAAATTCTCATAGCTCTCATCCTATTTGGTGGTAATTGGTTTCTTTTGATAAACTTTATCAAAAGTGGCATCCAAAATATTTGGCAGCTCCTAGGATTTTTTATGGCTTTCCTAATGCTGCTTTTTTATTCGTTCTATCTCGGCTACAGTGGTTATGAAAATCTCACTGGTAAAAAATTGTTATCATTAAGTATAAAATGGATAGGAATTCTATTAGGAATAACAATTGCAATGTTCCTTTTTGTGTATACAAAAACCATTGGAGGGAAAGTTGCAACTCAAGTCTTTACTTTGTTTTCAGTGTTGGATTTTTTTATGCTTACCAGAAGATCTAGCAATCCTGCGAATGAGTCAATTTCCTAAAAAGATTTTTACCATGACTAAAAAGATTTTTAACACCCCCAAGGCACCGCGCATGAGCGATGTATTTCCGCAGGCGGTAATTGCCAACAACCTCATCTTTCTTTCGGGCAGACCGGGGTTTGACTTGTCAACCGGAAAGGTGGTGAGCGATAATTTTGAAGCACAGGCAAGACAAGCTTTTGCTAACATAAAAATCATTTTGGAAGAAGCGGGTTCGAGCCTATCCAAAGTTGTGAAGACCACAGTCTTTATGGTCACCGGAAATGATTTCGCTGTGCTCAACAAAGTGTATGCAGAATTTTTTCCGGAGAATCCGCCAGCGAGAAGCACGCCACAAGTAAATCCTTTCCCTGCAGACATTCTCATTTCTGTAGAGTGTATCGCAACGGTATGAATGATTCCCGCTCATCAAAGCTGAACTATTGGAAAGTTGTTCCATTGAGTTTGATAATATGTCTTTTGATAAACTTATTAAGTTTTGGACTTAGGCGCTTGATATACACTAAGGGAGAAATTGGAGAACTCGTTGTGACATTGACGGTTTCCATCTTTACTCCAATCGTTATCGGATCAATACTAGTGGGTAAGCAAAGAAAAAATTTGGGGTGGTCATTAATAATTGGAGCAATTCTTACCCTGCTGTTTTGGTCTGCCGCATTTTATTCACTTTCGTCACATGGATGGTGACCCTTAAATGGTTGGAATTTTAACTCTGGAATCTCATCGGCTTGATCTCTGCTTTCGAAGTGCCAGCAGGTCTTCCGACCTGACACCCACAGGTTTAATTCTTGCTTCTATAACCTTAAAACTGGCGATGTAATTCTTATAACTACCGATGTGATTGTTAAAACTCACGATGTGATTGTTGAAACTAGCAATGCGATTGTTAAAACTCGCGATGTTATTCTTAAAGCTCGCGTTGTTAGTGTCAAAACTCCTGCGGCCATTGTTAGAATGACCAATGTTGAAAGTGTTTCAGTGAATGTGATTGAGATTTCCCATGCCGTAAGGTTGTAAAACCCGACGTTTGCTTTAAAAATAAACCCTATGGAATTTCTTCCTTACTTTCATCGACCATTTGGTCGCCAGCCTGTTAATTCTATTCGTGCGTAAAAGTCTGAGGTTTGCGGCCATTTGCCTATTTCTTGCGGCCATCTCCATGAGTCTGTACGTGTGGTGTCTCTCAGAATTGTGGACTATGATATACCCATGATCCTTGTCCACTATTCGGCTAGATGTAGAACTTTTGTCTTGTGCCCAGGCAAAGCAAGACAATAATAATGCAAGCGAGGCAAGGAAAATCTTTTTCATATTTAGTCGGTTTTGGTTATAAGACTAAAAAGAGTAGTCGATGGTTGCTTGCTGAATAAAAAATTTCTAATTCTCAGCAGAGTCTCTCGCAGGCAGGTGGCTTGCGACTATTCGTCTGATTCAAAATAAGTTTTAACAGCTTTAGAGAGCAACGTAAAGTAGACAATAAGCATCAGCGCGATCAGCAGCATTAGATTTGCTAGAAAAAATTCTTGCGACGGTGACCAGTAGGATACCACCAACAAGGCAATGCTCATCGAAAT
>DASYTA010000308.1:0-4446 GCA_036002745.1 Cyclobacteriaceae bacterium
GCATCTGATGAATTTATCAGAAGGTAATATTCATGATGGTTAACAGTAACAACCGCTGTTACCTCCCGGTGAACTTGAATTGAACTTTGACCTTGCGAAGGGCTCATCATTTCAAAATCCCAGTAGTTACCAACTTTTAATGGAAGATAATTTTCATTATCGCCTGCTGGCTTTTCGGGGGCAACATTGTTGTATTCGCACCCGGAGAGAATGACAATCACTGCAACTAAAATTACATTTCTCATTGCTTTGTTTTTTCTTTAGACAGCCACTTTGGTAAAAAGGTTGTAATGAAATTTAGTTAATAAGTTTCTCGTCCGATTAGAAATTCTATCAATGTACCTCCAATTTCTCTCAAAGTTTAGAAATTATACACATGCCCGTTGATCCTCGCTGACTTAAGTTCTTGACAGACTCCAGAAAAAAAGCCACAATCTTTTACAAAACCAATCCCTGGAGCAAGTGTAGTGGTGTATTCTTCATCTTCCCATTGAATCGCATTATAGAAGTAACTTTTGCATTTGGTAATCTCAGTGTTTCCCAGGGTTACTGATTCAACGGTTAGTTTTATTTGTACTTCATTATTTCTCTCTATGGTGTATGACCAGCTGTCTTGATCATTTCCATTAAGCCTGAATAAATTGTCCTCATAATTGGGATGCGCCTTTTGGTAGATATAGACAAAACCACTTGGATCAATTCTATAATAGCTGCTGTCTTTGTAGGTATAATTATCGTACGCTGATGATGTTATCAAAAGGTAATATTCATGATTGTTAATAGTAGCAGTGGCAGCCACCTCGCGGTGGATTTTATCTGCGTAACCTAGTGAATTGTCTGTTATTTCAAGATTCCAGTAATTACCAACTTTTAATGGGAGATAATTCTCACTTTCATCCGTCGGCTTTTCATGCCTGATATCGCTGTGTTCACATCCTATTAGAATGCAAATCATCAAGACTATAACTACATTTTTCATAGAGTTGGTTTATTTCTTTAGACAACGACTTCAGTATAAAAGTTGTTGTAACGAGAAAATAAAATAACTGCCAGGAAATGTTTAGGAAACAATGGGAGTGGACTTGATTTTTCATTTTTTTCTTTAGTAAGATTAGTTCACTTTCTTACAATCTTATCCCTGATTTCTCTCCAAGTGACCACTTTGATTTTTTGATCACGCAAAATCTTTTTGCAATCCTCGCTGGTAAAGAAATCATAATCGGCTTGGCGCCAGGTAGCGCCAAAATCAGGATGATCAACAGTAACGGCTTGCATCTCGGCGTTGTCAAGAGCTGCATGAAGGAGAATGATGTTAAATCCTGGTTTGAGAGAGCTGATCACATTAGAATAAAAATTCTTCATCCCTTTTTTATAATCTTCTGGAGACGCCATATAAATTTGATCGAGCACCACATCGTTTTTATTGATATAATCATCGAGGTTAACATTTAGCATTGCCTTGGCAAAGCCACGATGTAAAAGCACCGGCACTTTATATTCATGACTCAATGTGATATACAATTTTAGAAGATCTGGTGTAGCAAGTAACGAACCCATATGTGTATCAAAGTGTGTAACATCAATACCGAATTGCTTTGCACGCTCAATTTGTCCGCGCAATTCTTTCTCTACTTCATTGACTTTGGCATTCTTTGCAACGTCAGCTGAATTATCGGGAAAGAATTTCTTATCGTTCAATAGACTACCTGCTTCTGTAGTAGGAACCACAGTTCCCCATTTATAAAATTTCCATTCAGCCGTTAATGTCAAGTGTAGACCTAAGTCTGCTGTTGGATGTTGCGAGGCGTAATTAGCGATCTCAGGAAACCATGGACATGGAACCATAATACTTGCAGAACTAACCGAACCTTTTTCTAGCGCTGAAATAGACGCTTCATTTTCTGAATGTGATACACCCAGGTCATCTGCATGGATAATTAGCAATTTTGTATCTGCAGGATAACCAAGTTGCTCGGCAACAGTTTTGGTTTGGGCATTGGCAGAAATAAAAACTATTATTAAAGCGAGACAAAAACATATTTTTTTCATGTACTTATTTTTTAGTTAAGATTGATTCAACTTAGTTTAAATTATTACTTGCTGCGAATTGGAAAATAGATAGTGAACAACGTTCCTTTATTCTCTTCGCTCATCACTTCAATTCTTCCGCTCATGGCTTCTATTTGCCATTTTGTGATGAACAAGCCAACTCCTTTTGCATCCTGATTTCCGTGGAAAGTTTTATAAAGACCGAAGATATCGTTCTTATGTTGTTCTAAATTAATTCCTAAGCCGTTATCCTTAACAGTTAATTGAAGCTCTTTGTTTTTTACTACACTTTTAATTTCTGCGATCAAGGTCTTGCTTGGTTGCCTGTACTTAATTGCGTTCGACAAAAGATTCAGCATTATGCTATCCATGTACGCCGGATTAGCAAGTAAGATCAAATCTTGGTCTACTTTGTTTTGAATGATGGATTGAGTAGAATCAATTTGCACTTTGAGTACTTCAATAGCTTGTGTTATGCATTGATGAACGTTGATATACGAGAATTTTAATTCCGATTGACTTTGTACTTGAGCGATCTCATTTAAATTGTCGACAGTTGCACTAAATCCTTTTGATATATTTTGTAAATAGGTTAGCGTGACTTTCTTCTCTTCCTCCGATTCGGCTCGTAAAAAGAGCTCGAGTATTGCCTTTAAATTTCCAGCGTATGATTTGAGGTTGTGAGAAACGATATTGGCAAAATTTAGTAAGCGATTGTTTTGTTCACCGATTATTTTGTTGGATTGTGTTAACTCTTTTTCCAACAACTTCAGGTAGGTGACATCTGCACCGTGAACAAAAAAGCCTTTAACCTGGCCATTAGAAAAATCAGGGAAATAATTTATCACTGTATGCTTTATGCTTCCGTCAGGAATAAGAAATTCTCTCTCGAAAGTTTGAGGTTTGCCTTCGAGGACGTTCAATATGTAGGGCAGATTTTTTTCATAGACAGGACCGAGTAATTCTTCGATAGTAATCTTGCCAATCATTTCTTCACGTGTTATTCCAAACCAGTGGCGATAGGCGTCATTGGCGAATTGGCAAACCATATTTTTATCCCAGTAAGCAAGCAAGGCGGGGACATGATCGGCTACTTGAAGGCCAATGGATTCTAAGTTGGTTTTATCAGGTTGCATTCAGTTTAAAGCCTTGTGCAAAGTGTGTTTTGGATGAACTTTGCAAAAACTACGACACTATATTCGAATATAAGAAATAATATTCCGCATTGCGAGCTTCGGTGGGATTTCTAATAGTATTCTCAATTAACCACTTTCACTTTCAGCGTTATTCCTTCTGTTCCTATAACTTCAACAGGATCGCCTTTTTGAACATAGTCGCCGCGAGTGAAGGCGTCATAAACTTGATCATCGATCAACACTTTTCCACTTGGTCGTAATACAGTATGAGCAATTCCAGTTTTGCCTATTAATTCTTTGGAAGAGTTATTCACCGAATATCCTTGTGCGGTTTCTTGAGTATCGGTTAGTGCAAGTCTCTTAAAGGCTTTGGTTTGTGTGAGACTCGCGCCTCCAAAAAATAAAAGCAAAACTCCAGCTGTCAGCCCGCCAACAGCAGAGACAGAGGCCACCACAATATCTCCAAGAGGAACAAATTCAAAATTGAAGAAATCATTGTTGAGCATGATAAGAATTAATGATCCAACAGTTAGGGTAATTCCTAAAACGCCAGCCACACCGAAACCAGGAATGATAAATATCTCCGCTGCTAGCAAAATAATCCCCACCATAAGGGCAATCACTTCCCAGTATTGAGCAAGTCCATTCAAATAGTAAGGAACAAGATAAAGTACTAACGCCAGAAGAGACGCTGCAATAGGAAACACAGCACCTGGAGTTTGCAATTCAAAATAAAGGCCGCCAATGATTATTAAGATGAGCAGTCCGCTGATAAATGGATTGATAAAAAATGCAATGATTTTTTCCGTTGAACCTAATTCAAAATGATCGATCTCGTAGTCTTCAATTTTGTTGCGTTTCAAAATTTCTTCTATCGAGCTGACTTTAGCTTCGCAGTATCCATTGGCAATAGCTTCGGTTGTAGTTAATGTAGTAACTCTATTTATTCCTGTGCTATCAGAAGAACTTACGCCAACCATACCTTCTGCTATTTTGGGATTTCGGTGATTGGTTTCAGCCGTTGACCTCATCATCGAGCGCATCGCTGACTGAACTTTAACGGATGCAAATTTCCCTTCACCATCAACTACTGATGATGCGCCGATGCTTGCTCCGGGCGACATATAGATACTATCGCAAGCGATGGATATGAATGCGCCCGCAGAAATTGCATTGGTGTTGATATAAACCAACACGGGCTTTTTATAGTTAAGAATTAGTTTTACAATTTCTTTTGCTTCGGCAAGCCCTCCGCCAAAGG
>DASYTA010000309.1:0-7128 GCA_036002745.1 Cyclobacteriaceae bacterium
CAGATAAATGCGGATAAGGTTTATACTGTTAAAGTCGTTAAGAAATGAAAATTACAAAGCTCCTGCTTTTTGGCTTCACTGTGGTTTTTTCAATTACCCTTAACGCACAACCACCCGGCGACGACAATGGTGGAACTAAGCCAGGTACTGTTCCCATTACCGGCATCGAATACCTGATTGGCTTAGGAGGCCTTCTCGGTATTAGGAAAATAATGTCACTCTCAAAAAAAAAGCAGTATTAAGTGATTCGGTATATCACGAGATTTGTTCGTAACCTTCGAATAATTCCACGGTGGGTGGTAATCGTCATAGATGTTTCACTCATTGCATTTTCTGCTTTACTCGGCTATCTCCTGAGGTTTAATTTCTCCGTTCACGAGCTCAATGCCTTTCATTTTGAAATTGGTGTTCTCTTGTATACATCTTGTGGAATTGTTTCAATTCTGATAACAGATAGTTATAAGGGAATTATTCGTTACACCGGAATTCAGGACAGTGCGCGGATTTTCACGATGAGTCTTTTGAATGTCGCACTGGTATGCGGTTTAAACCTGGTCTTTTATTTTACGGGCAAAGGAAATATCATCCCTTACTCTATTGTATTTATCAGTTTTTTGTCCTCCTTTCTACTATTGGTCAACTACCGCCTGCTGGTAAAATATATTTTTTCGTATTACAGAAACTTCATGATCAAACGTGCGAACGTAATGATTTTTGGCGCAGGCCAGACAGGCATCATTACGCGGCATGTTTTAGAATCTACTCCGAAGATGAAAGTGATCGGATTCCTTGAAGACGATCCTAATAAAGTAGGAAAAATAATTGATGGCGTTACCATATTTGATGCATCGTCATTGGAATTAGATCGACTATTTGCTGAATTCTCTATCGATGAACTCGTCATTACTGCAAAGGACTTTTCTTTAGAAAGAAAGAATGAGGTCGTTGATGTATGCATAAGACACCAAGTAAGAGTCAGGATTGTGCCTCCTGTAGGAAAGTGGGTGAAAGGAGAACTCAGTTTTAACCAAATAAAAGAAATCAATATCGAAGAGTTGCTTGGTCGTGAAGCGATAAAGCTCAACAATGGAAATATTGAGTCTGATTTGCGAGGCAAAAGAGTATTAATAACAGGAGCTGCAGGCTCAATTGGATCAGAACTTTTCCGGCAAGTCGCTTTGGCTAAACCCACGTCAATTGTGCTCGTTGACCAAGCCGAGTCAGCGCTTTATGAACTTGAGCACGAAGCTCGTGCAATGGACTCAAGCGTGCGATTTTATTATTATCTGGCGGATATCAATAACAGGGATAGGATGCGCACTATTTTTGACGAGCATCGGCCATCTATTGTCTATCATGCAGCTGCCTATAAGCACGTTCCTATGATGGAGAATAATCCTTCGGAAGCGATTACTTGCAATATTTTAGGGACTAAGTTGATTGCAGATTTATCAGTGGAATTTGGGGTTTCGAAATTCGTAATGATATCAACCGATAAGGCAGTAAATCCAACCAATGTGATGGGCTGCTCAAAGCGAATTGCAGAGATTTATGTCCAGTCATACAATGATTACCTGGAGTCATTAGGAGGCTCTCATACCGTCTTCGTAACAACTCGCTTTGGAAATGTTCTCGGATCAAACGGTTCTGTAATTCCGTTATTTAAAAAACAAATCCTGGACGGCGGACCAATAACAGTTACACATCCTGAGATTACAAGATATTTCATGACTATCCCCGAGGCATGTCAGCTCGTATTGGAAGCGGGAACCATGGGAAAGGGTGGCGAGATTTTCATTTTTGATATGGGCAAGTCAGTGAAGATAATTGATTTGGCAGAAAAAATGATTTGGCTATCTGGGCTTGAACCAAGAAAGGACATTGATATTGTTTTTACCGGACTTCGAGAAGGAGAAAAACTGTATGAAGAACTGCTGAATAACCGTGAAAATACAATACGAACGCATCATGAAAAGATAATGATTGCAAAAGTCTCTCAATACGCTTATCAAGAGATCAACAGCTATATCGAATTGTTTAACGATTTGGTCTACGACAAAAATGAATTAAAGAGCGTTGCCTTAATGAAGGAACTTGTGCCCGAATATAAAAGCAATTATTCGAAGTACGAAGTGCTCGACAAAGACTGAGCAGCCAGCGAATGAAGGAATAATGCCAGATCCCAAAAGAGACCTTTTTTTATTTTCTCTGAACTGGCGCAAGTCTTGTGTAATGGATTTTGGCGCTGATGACTTGTGCCATTGAAGATAAAAGCTAGTCAATATACTTTGCCACGTCCTCAATATTCAATCCCTCCGAACTGGCGCAAGTCTTGTGTAATGGATTTTTGGCGCTGATGACTTGTGCCATTGAAGATAAAAGTTAATCAATATACTTAGCCACGTCCTCAATATTCAATCCCATATAATCGCAAAGCTCCTGAAGCGATATGAGTTGGTGCTTTTGCTTCCCATACTTCACACGTATTTTGCTCAGGATCTTTCGTGCATAGCGGTCCGTTCGTCCCGTAATCCGCTGAACATCCTTTGTGTAGATAACCATTCGGCTAAGTTCTGTCATTGACCATTCACTCTTATATTTCGACTTGTCGAAATATACAATCGGAACAAACCGGAACAATAGTCTTCATACGGTTTGATCCGGAACCTCACTTTTTGGTCTCAGCATTTTAAAAATTTCTTTTGGGCCATCGTTGCAACGAGAGGCTTAACCAAACTGTGCCTGATCAGGTTGGATAAATTAAATCTTAAATAATTATGGCAAGACAAAAAGGAATAATCAAACTCCAGGGACAAATCGGAGGAGTGTCCTTTTACAAATCCCAGGAAGATGGATTCCTGGCGAGAGAGAAAGGTGGGGTAGACGCAGATCGCATCCAAAACGATCCGAGCTTTGTGCGAACCCGCGAAAACATGGCCGAGTTCGGCCGGGCAGGGGCAGCAGTGAAATTACTGCGCACCTCGCTGCGGCCTTTGCTGATCAAGATGGCCGATAGCCGCATGAACAGCAGGCTTACCGCAGAAATGTTGAAAGTGATTCAGGCGGATGCTACCAACACGCGCGGTCAGCGAAATGTCATCGATGGCGAGGCCGAGTTGCTGCAGGGCTTTGAGTTCAATAACAACGCAAAGTTCTACAGTACATTTTTTGCTCCGTTCACAGCAAGCATCGACAGAGCGGCAGGAGCACTTAAGGTAGATGTGCCTGCCTTCACTCCGGCCAACATGATTGCTGCTCCCCAAGGCGCTACACACGGGAAGCTGACGGCCGCAGGAGTGGAGGTTGACTTTGAAACGGGGATATACGTCGCCAACATGGCCTCAACCGCGGAGATTGTTCTGGGTCCGCAGAATGAAGCAGCGGTGGCATTGGGCAATGCCGTCACACCGGCAAGCACACATCCGCTCTTCATCGCATTTGGCATCGAATTTTTCCAGCAGGTAAACGGGGTCTTCTATCCATTGAAAAACGGATTTTACAACGCCCTGGCATTGGTAAAAATTGACGGGGGCGCCTGAGTTGTGATCCGGATTTCCAATCAGAAAAATAATTTTTGAACATTAAATTAAAAATGTTATGAATTTAATTGAAAGGTGTAAAGCCCCTGTTCCAATATTCTTAAGGGCTGCGCGAACGATTGGATTGGTATTAGTGACAGTCGGTGGCACGTTACTGGCGGCACCTGTAACGCTTCCCGCTATCGTGGTTACCATCGGAGACTATCTCACAGTGGCTGGTGGCGTGATGACAGCCGTCAGTCAGGTGACTTTCGATGGTGAAGAAGATCCTAAATCGCGCGAAGATGGCAACACATAGCGGTCATGGTGGCACCGTGGCAGGAACGGCCACGGGCACCCTCCTCACTATCTTTGTGAATATCCACTCCGAAGATGTTGTGAAAACGGTAGTGTTGGCGTGTATTGGCGCAGTGGTCAGTTTTGCAATTTCTGTTTCGCTGAAGTGGATAGCGAGAAAGAGACTGCGAAAACCAAATTAAAAGATAGAACCCTGGCGCGTCAGGGTTCTTTTTTTGCATTTCAATTCAAACCTCCTGTCTCCTAACTCCTAACTTCTAACCTTGAATTTCGAATATTGGATCTTCAAATCTTTACCCTGTAACATGCATCCCCTCTCTTACTTCGTATCTCGTAATTCATACCTCTTACTTCGTACTTCGTACCTCGTAATTCGTATCTCGTAATTCACACCTCTTACTTCGTACTTCGTATCTCGTAATTCACACCTCTTACTTCGTACCTCGTAATTCATACCTCTTACTTCGTACCTCGTACCTCGTAATTCGTACCTCGTAATTCGTCCCTATGTGGAATGATAAATCTTATCATACGAAGCACGAAAATGATCGAATGCCCGGAGCATATAAACCTCCACCGTTTTTTTGGTGATGCTCATTCGTTGAGCAATCTCACCATTGGTGAGGTTTTCCAGCAGTCGCAGTTGGATTGCCGTTTGGCACCGCTCGGGTAAGTCAGCGATGATGTTCATGAGCCTTGATTGAATCAGATCTGGGCTGCGCTCATCTTCATCAAGAGATGCATACATCGCTTCAAACAGCCGGTAGTGTTCGGCATATTTCATCTTTACTTTATGATGTTGGATGGAGCGGATCACTTTATAGCGCACGGCATTAAGGAGATAATACTTTAACGATAATATGCACAGCGATTCTCTTCGTTCCCAAAGAGAAACGAAAACATCTTGGATGATCTCTTCGCAATCTTCTTTGGCGTAAATAGTTCGGCGAGCAAAACCGAAAAGCGTTTTTGCATATCGGCTATAGATGGCTTCAAAAGCGCTTTCATTCCCCTGGTTGAGCAGGGCAACAAGTTCCGCGTCGCTACGATGTTGATAGGGCATGGCCACACCTCCAGTCCACTCCGCTCGGAGTAGAAATTTAGTTTCTCTTACGGTTAACATATGGTAAGTGAGATCCGGCCAGCAAAAATATGGCGTGGAGCCCGACTTACCGCTTTCGGAGGTACTGGTATACCTTGGAGACGAATAAGTGGGCCCACGCCAATGACGTGAGCTCCACACTTATTGCCTCATCTCCAAAGAGAAAATTACCAGTTTTCCGAAGGCGAGGATCTAAGTGCGAATGCTTCTATTTCTTAGAAGTGCTTTCGCAATTTATTAATAATACTCTTTAGTCTTTTTACTAATGCAATATACCTAAAAGAGTCCATTTGCACTATGATCGTAGTGCAAATTTTAATTGTGATTCTGCCAGCTTGCCCCAAGTAATGAAATCGCGAGATAAGAAGAGGCTGCAACAGTTTAGAGCTAATCTTGTTAGACTTCGTCATGAGAAGGGCCTGAGTCAGCGTGGTCTTTCTTATTTGTGTGATGTAGTACCGTCAAAAATTAGTAAACTCGAAGTTGACGAAGACTCTAATCTCAACTTGACCACACTTTTTGAACTTGCTAAAGGTCTTGGAGTACATCCCAAAGAACTGATCGATTACGATCTTGATTTTGCGCCGAGAAAAAAATAGTTCGGCTTACCCAACCTCGTAGTTCTTACCTCTTATCTCCTCACCCAGGTTCGTGTCCTCACGAACCTGGCGTAAGTCTTGGAGAACATACCAAAGAATTGATCGATCACGATCTTGATTTTGCTCCAAGAAAAAAATAACTCAGCTTATCAAACTTCGTAGTTCGTACCTCTTTCCGCCCAAGGTTCGTGTCCTCACGAACCTGGTGTAAAGAATTTCAGCAATGCGGACACCAATCTCAATTTGACTACACCGGAATAAAAAATTTCACACAATGACATCCGCCGCAAACCTAAGCCTAAACTTAAGGAAGAGTTTAAAGTCCTCTCAATAAAAAAGCACACCCTTTATTTTAAGGTAAACAAATCATTCCTTGGTGGATGGGTAGAGGTATACGATGAAAACGAGAATTGCATGGAATCAGATAGTTTGCCACACACCCATACCATGATCTACTTCAATGAAGCGCCCGATGGATTATATCTTATTAGGGTAAAAAAGAATAGTAAGACAATTGAATTTAAATATAGAAATAGTTGGTGAGTGGTCGGTGCCACAAAGATTTATTTAACTTTAATACAAATATGGAAGCTAACTCAAATGGAAACCTGGATCAAAGAGCCATTATCAGTGCGGTAAAAGGTCTATTTGGAATCTCCTCTCGTCAACTGTCCAACGGTGGCTTGACAATGCTTACAGTAAGCGCTATACGAATAGCTATTGCAATCACAATTCTCCTCATTCTTTGATAATAAGAAATTAATAGAGGATTCCTGGGTTTACCTGCAAATCTTCCTCAGAAGGGATTTGAATTGAAAAATGATTATTAGGCCAGCAATATACAACCGGCAAGAACCTTAATCATTACGGTCCTTCTTCTGAACCTACTACAAAACTCACATTTAAGACAATCATCTTCTCAATGTTCGCAGCCAAACCTTACAATAGCTTTCAAGAGGAACATCTTCCTAAAGTCGTTTTGTGTTGCTCAAGCATTTTTTGAATGTCTTCAGGATCATAGTATAGCACACCACCAAGTTTGGTAAAAGGAAGTGTACCGTTTACACGTAAATTTTGTAGCGTGCCTGGTGAGATGGTGAGAATTCTTCTTACCTCATGTGACTTAAGCCATTTGCGCACAGGGCTACCTTGTTTTTCGTTCAGTAGTTTCCTGAAATCTTCAAGCAAAGCTTTCTTAAAAATTTGGAGGTCTTCAGGTGTTACAAACATTGCAGCCATAATTTGAATTAATTTAATTATGGCGCTAATAAATTGACGATGAATATTCAAAAACAGTGGCAACGGTACTGCTACCGAGGTTAAGTGACTCGTTTTCAGGAAGAAAAAATACCTATCCTTCGCTAAAGCCGTGGATGACAAGACGCGCACTCTTCGAGAGAAGAAGAGGAATTCATTCAAATACAATTCCGGATAATCGAGAACTACCCTCCTCTGAAGGAAGATTTTTTTAAAGGAGACATAGGGAAGTGAGAAAGAAGTGGAGAGTACGACTAAACAACCTCACCTCAAGTCCTTTACTGAAGAGAGAGGATAAAAGTTTTTTTTGCTTATGAGCTTTGATCGATTGTTC
>DASYTA010000310.1:0-7314 GCA_036002745.1 Cyclobacteriaceae bacterium
TTATTGGAATGAATCACCCGAAGTGGTCCAAGCTTTTTTCTTTCTAGATATTTAAAAACATTATCGGCATTTTCCTTCGTGCGTGCGAAGATCATCACGCGATTGAACGTTTCCTGATCAGCTAATAAGTACTCAAGAAAATTTATTTTAGTTTTTAAGTTGGGAATGTAATACACTTCTTGTTCTACTTGCTTTGCTGCGGTTGCTTGTGGCGTTACTTCCACTTTAATTGGAAATTCTAAAAATTCCTGTGATAGTTTTTCGATACGATCAGAAAAAGTTGCTGAGAAAAGAAGATTCTGTTTTTTGGATGGAATCACCTCAAATATTTTTCGAAGCTGCTGCATAAAACCCATATCCATCATGCGGTCTGCTTCGTCAACAACTAACGTCTTGATTTGTTTAGTGGGGATTTCATTGCGCAAATACAGTTCTGTAAAGCGACCAGGCGTAGATATTAGAATGTCTACTCCTTTATTTATTTCTTCAATTTGAGTTTTAGGGCCAACTCCGCCGTAAAGGGCTACAACTCTTAAGTCAGTGTATTTAGAAAGTTGCTGAGCTTGCATTAACACTTGCACGGCTAATTCTTTGGTGGGAACTAAAATGAGAGCCCGGGGATCAGAGCCCTGAGCATATCTTACTTTCATTAGCAAGGGTAACATGTAGGCGGCCGTTTTGCCGGTACCAGTTTGTGCAATGCCAATCACATGCTGACCCCCTAAGATCAAAGGAATACATTTTTGCTGAACCTCCGTGGGCGCTGAGAAGCCAGCTTCTTCAATGGCTTGAAAAAGTTGTTTGTTTAATTTGAAATCAGTCCACTGCATTGATGCTAATTCGATTCCTCGAATCTTGGTTTATCTTTGCAAGGTAATGAACTCTACACTCATACTGAATGCACGAATAGTAAACGAAGGAAAAATCGTTGAGGGCGATGTACTGATTGAAGATACACGCATTGAAAAAATTGGTACCGACTTACAATCTATTTCAGCGCATCAAGTTGTTGATGCCAATGGGAAATTGCTTATCCCAGGAGCAATTGATGACCAGGTTCATTTTCGCGAACCTGGATTAACACACAAGGCAAATATCTTCACTGAATCACGAGCGGCTGTTGCGGGTGGTGTGACGAGCTTTATGGAGATGCCGAATACAGTGCCTCCAACATTCACTCTAGAACTACTCGAAGAGAAATATAGTATTGCTTCAAAAAACTCGTTAGCGAATTACTCTTTTTTTATTGGAGCTTCTAATGACAATCTTGAGGAAGTTTTAAAGACAGATGTTAAGAAAGTTTGTGGGCTAAAAATTTTTATGGGATCATCTACCGGAAATCTTTTAGTCGATAACGAAAAAACGTTGGAGGGATTTTTCTCTCGATTCCCTTCATTGATTGCCTCACATTGTGAGCATGAACCCACCATTCGAAAGAACACGGAAGAGTTTAAAGCGCGATTTGGTGAGGATGTGCCAATTCATGAGCATATGAATATTAGAAACGCTGAAGCTTGTTATCGATCTTCTTCCTTTGCTGTTGATTTGGCAAAAAAACATGGAACGAAACTTCACATCCTTCATATTTCAACAGCTAAGGAGATTTCTTTGTTTGATAACTCCACGCCTCTCGAGAAAAAGAAAATTACCGCAGAGGCGTGCATCCATCATCTTTGGTTCAATGACAAGGATTACGAAAGACTCGGTACGAAAATAAAATGGAATCCTGCCATCAAAACTGAAAATGACCAGCGCGCCGTTTTCCAAGCTGTGCTTGACAATTATATTGATGTGATTGCTACTGATCACGCGCCTCATACGCTTGAAGAAAAAAATAATTCTTACTTCAAGGCTCCTTCTGGCGGACCACTTGTTCAACATAGTGTAGTCGCTATGCTAGAATTCTATCATCAAAGGAGTATAAGCTTAGAAAAAATTGTGGAGAAGATGAGTCACAGTCCTGCGATCTTATTTCAGATTTCGAATCGCGGGTTTATTCGGGAAGGTTATTTTGCTGATTTGGCGTTGGTAGACTTGAACAAACCATGGACTGTGAACAAAGAAAATATTTTGGCTAAATGCGGATGGTCACCCTTGGAAGGACAAACATTTCAGTCATCGATTGAAAAAACGTGGGTTTCAGGTAATCTGGCTTACGATGGTGGAAAGCTAATTGAAGGGCAACCCGGTCAACGTTTAGCATTTAATAGATAGCAGCTGTTTTGCATTTTCCGCTGACCATACTACCTTTGCAGTCCTCTTTGAGAGAAACCTCTCTTGCGGAGGTAAATGGCGGGTATAGCTCAGTTGGTTAGAGCATCAGATTGTGATTCTGAGGGTCGTGGGTTCGAGCCCCATTACTCGCCCAAAGAAATGAAGTCCTGACGGTTCCGTCAGGACTTTTTTAGTTATGAGTTTCTACGTTTACATACTTCAATCTGAAAAAGACCAATCGTTTTACATTGGCCAAACGAATGATTTATTGGAACGTTTAAGACGACACAATCACGGTTTAGAAAAATATACCAGCAAAAAGGTGCCTTGGAAACTATTTTGGAAAACAGAAGTTCCTTCGAGAAGTGATGCTATGAGGCTCGAGAAAAGACTAAAAAATTTAAAATCTACAAAACGGATGATGGAGTTCATTAGTAGACTGGAAGTGGGTCCCGCGGCATAGCCGCGAGGATGCTCGGCCACAGGCCGGCATTCGAGCCCCATTGCTCGCCCTAAAAAATAGAAGCCTCCAATTGGGGCTTTTTTCATTTTCACTTTTTGTATCTTCACTTCATGATTACGTGGTCCGATCTGAGAAAATATTCTCTTGAAGATAAAATTCAGGCGTTGTACGAGCATGCCACATTTGTAATGGCTATTCGCTACTATGGATACAAAGTGAATTTATTTTTATTGGGTAATGAATACGTTGAAGTTTTCGTCAACCACAAGAAAGCGCTTATCGATCGAATTGATTTACTTGACCGCAATCACTCGCGGATGAAATTTTATTCTGATCAGATCAAACTACCGGCATAAAAAAATCCTCTCCAAAACTGAAGAGGATTTTTTATTCCAGGGTATTCCTTTATTTCTTCTGATTCTGTCCGCCAGAATCTTTTCCAGACCCTGAAATGGATTGCCTCATTTCTGTATCAGCTTGTACATTTTGCATCTTATAGTAATCCATCACGCCAAGGTTGCCATTCACAAATGCTGCAGCAATTGCTTTTGGAATCTCAGCCTCAGCTTGAATCACGTTCGCTCTTGCTTCCTGTGCTTTTGCAATCATTTCTTGTTCTTGTGCTACGGCCATTGCTCTGCGCTCTTCTGCACGTGCTTCTGCAACTTTTAAATCGGCAGCAGCCTGATCAGTTTGAAGTTTCGCACCGATGTTTGCGCCTACATCAACATCAGCAATATCAATGGAGAGAATTTCGAATGCGGTACCTGCATCCAATCCACGAGACAAAACTAGTTTGGAAATTTTATCCGGGTTGGCCAACACTTCACGATGTGAAGCTGCTTGACCTATCGAAGTAACGATACCTTCACCAACACGAGCGAGAATAGTATCTTCACCGGCACCACCAACTAATTGCGCAATACTTGCGCGAACTGTAATTCTCGCGACAGCGATCAACTGAATTCCATCTGCTGCAACCGCGGCAACTTTTGGTGTAGTGATAACTTTAGGATTAACAGAAATCTGTACAGCTTGAAACACATCACGCCCCGCCAGGTTGATAGCGGTTGCCTGTTTGAAACTTAAATTAATATTTGCTTTCTCAGCTGAGATCAATGCCCGAATTACATTGGGCACATCACCGCCTGCGAGGTAATGGGTTTCGAGTTCACGTGTGGTGACTTGTAGTCCAGCTTTTGTCGCCGTGATCAATGAATTGACAATAACTCCGGGTGGCACTTTACGAATTCGCATTCCAATCAATTCTCCTATCGTGATTTTTACACCAGCAAAGATGGCGGTGATCCACAAGCCCACCGGCACAAAATACATGAACATGAAAAAGGCGATGATGCCTACGAATACGAATAAAATAGTAAATAAACCTCCCATATTGTTTTTAATTAATTGGTTCTACAAAAATTTGGTTTGATGAAATCTTAATCACGCGAACGCGCTTGCCGCTGTCTAAATATTCGCCTAATGTTTTTACTTCAAAAGTTTTGTTGTTGAGTTCAGCTTTGCCGACCGGCCGTAATGCAGAAATCGTATGCCCTTCTACACCAATTTTCAATTCATCCAATTCGCCCTCATTCACTTTTCCTTCGCTCGATGTTTTTAGTGAAAACTTTCCCCACACATTCGCTGAAAAGGAAAAATATAAAATAGCCCCTGACACTACTGATGTAGCTCCGACAGTAATCCAACCGGTTTCGTTACCGAAGTAGCGAAAGCTCAATCCAACGCCAACGATCAGGAATGCAAAGCCAACTACACCCACCAATGTTGTGCCCGGCACAAAAATAATTTCGGCTACGATCAGGGCCAGCCCCAAAAACACAAGCGATATGACGGTGATCCATTCGATCATTTTGTAAAAGTAGTCAATTCGCTCATTACGTGATTCGAGATTTAAAACTATTGATTTTCTTTGCCTTAAAATTTACAATTTCGAAATACAAACAAATGCCCTCATGCAAAAAATACTAATAGTCCTTTTCGTTTTGATAGCTGGGTTAGCCGTCAAATCAAATGCACAAACTGTGTACGCTTCTCCTAAAGGTGAAAAATACCACACTGCTGATTGCAGACTCTCAGGAGATGCTGATGGCATGGCGCTGGCGGCAGCGAAGAAAGCAGGTAAGACAGCGTGTGCTATGTGCAAGCCTGATGAACATTTGAAAGACAAAATGGTGCAATGTTCCGGAAAGACAGCCGATGGTACTCAATGTAAACGAATCACGAGCAGCAAAGACGGCAAGTGTTATCAACATAAATCAAAATAATGGAGCGAAAAAAAATTCACGCACAAGGCCCAACGTTTTCGCGAATTATTGCAGGAGCCTGGCGTTGGCACACAGTTTCACCCGAAACGGTAGAACGATTGGCGCATGTTGCTTTGGAGAATGGCATCACCAGTTTTGATCATGCCGATATTTACGGTGATCACAGCAACGAGGAAATCTTTGGTCGAGCGTTGGCAAAGAATCCATCGCTACGAAATAAGATGGAGTTAATCACCAAATGCGATATCAAATTCCAATCGGCTAAAAGACCAGCCACTTGGGTAAAGCATTACGATACTTCGAAGGAGCATATCATTTGGTCAGTTGAGAATTCGTTGAAGATGTTTCACACCGACAGATTAGACTTGTTGCTCATTCATCGCCCTGATCCTTTGCTCGATCCACACGAAGTAGCTGAGGCATTCGGTCAGTTAAAAAAAGATGGGAAAGTTTTGCATTTCGGAGTTTCGAATTTCACACCGAGCCAATTCAGGATGTTGCAAAAACATTTGCCGATGCCTTTGGTAACAAATCAAATTGAAATTTCCCTTTCGCGACTCGATCCATTTTTTAATGGTGATTTAGATCTGATGTTGGAACTTGAAACTTCACCGATGGCTTGGTCACCCCTCGACGGAGGAAAATTGATGGCCAACGAACGCGAGATGTTTGGAAAGGCAACGAAATACAATGCATCGTACAGTCAGCTGGCGTTGGCGTGGTTGTTAAGACATCCTTCCAAAATTTTCCCAGTGATTGGCACAACACAACCCGACCGCATTAAAGAGGCCGCGAAATCCATCGACATTCAACTTGATCGGCAGGATTGGTTTGAGATGTTGAAATGGGTGATGGGGAAAGAGATGCCGTAGCCTTTCAAATCCTCCTAGGTCTGTGTCCTCACAGACCAGAATTATTTCGGCTTGTGAGGACACAAGCCGAGGCAGCCAAAAAATTGGGCTTGTGTCATCACAAGCCCAATCAAGGTATTTTCAAAATAATTTTTAATGTGCGTTCGACTTCTTCAAGCTGCGAACCCAGAACCATAATACTGTAAATAGCACCACCAAGATCGCAGGGAATGTGATCATTGTTTGAAGCGTTGCTTGGCCGGCGGTGAGTTCAAGTGCATCACCACCTAGTCCAGCTGCAGTAGCCTTTTCGTGAGCGCTGTCGATCCAACCTCCAATAATTGGTTGCCATATAGACGTCGAGAACATTCCGAATGCACCTACGACCGACATGCCGATTGCGCCGCTCAATGGAATTTTCTCTGCAACGAACCCTATCATATTTGGCCAGAAGTAGCAGACCCCCATCCCGAATATAGCGGCAGACACATAAGCAAGCGAGCCAGTTTGAGTGCTGAGTAGTGTAATACCAATTGTTGCAGTAATTGCCGAGCCAAGTAGAACACCTGTTTGGTCAAAACGATGGACAAATGCGCCACCGAAATAACGCCCAATTGCTGAAACACCAAATGTCATCGCAACAATCACCATTGGCTCTGCTCCGCTCTTTGCGAGAACCAAAGATGCCCATTGTGAAGGACCGAATTCTGAGATTGCAGTGAGCGTCATGCAAGCGCACATGAAGATGAACAAAGGCGTTGCCATTGCTTTTAGATTACCCGACAGAGACGCTACTTCCGCACGTGGTGATGGAAAAGTTTGTCCATAAAACAAGTAAGCATAAGCAACGGTAGGGAGAAGGATGATCCACATCTGAGCCTCCCATCCGAAATTCATTTTCGTCATCGCTAGTGAAACCAGGCTGCCGATGAAAATTCCTCCAGGGAACCACATATGAAAGCGATTGAGCAATGTGTTCATTTGCTTTCCACTGTAACTATCGGCGATCATCGGGTTACAAGCAGCTTCGGTGCAGCCGTTTCCGAGACCAATAAATAAAGTTGAGATCAAAAGGGTTACATAGCCGTTGGCGAAAATGGTTAGCAAAATACCCAGTGTATGTGCCACGAAGGCAAACATCATGATCTTCTTCGGACCGATGGACCCATAAAAGATTCCCCCTAGTACCATTGAAATTGGGAATCCTAAAAACCACATCTGATTGATGAAGCCAAGTTGCTCGGCATTGAGGTTGAAGGCAGCGCCTAGTTGTGGAAGAATTCCGGCTCGGATACTGAACGAGAAAGCCGTTGTGATCAATGCAAAACAACTTCCATAAAATAGTCGGTTGCTATGTTGGTTACTCATTTTGGTTAAAGGTTAGGTTGGGGAAAACGGAAAATTTCGGGAATGTAATCGATTTCTGAATTAGAGCAAAGCAAAACTATTTGCACAAAATTAAAATTGATGTTAGGCGTCTGGACTCCGCAAAACTATA
>DASYTA010000311.1:0-6838 GCA_036002745.1 Cyclobacteriaceae bacterium
TATTGAACACGCCCAGTTTGGATTTTTCATGAATTGGTTTGGTAATCAAAAAGGAGAAGGTATTGAATTCGATCTATTGGTGTTCGGGATGAGTCTCGCCCTTATCTTTTTAGGAAGCGGTGCTATTTCTTTTGACCAATTTATAGCGAACAGAATTTCTGCTAAAAAATAGTCGAGGTTTTTTGGAACATAAATCTTCCTGCTCCGGTTAAAGCAGGAAGATTTTATTTTATGAATAGACGATCTTTCATTCAACTTGGAGCTTTCTTTTCGGCGATCATTTTATCGTTTAGTTCGAAGGCATTTAAAAACAAGAAACCCGCGATTCGTTTACTCCGACATGCCACGTTAGTTTTAGAACTAGGTGGTGTAAAATTCCTGGTTGATCCAATGCTAAGTCCAAAAGATGCAATGGATCCTGTAAAAAATGCCAGGAATGATCTACGAATTCCATTAGTCGATCTGCCAATCTCTTCAGAGGAGATGGACAAAATCATTAGCGATGTTGATGCAGTCATCGTTACTCACACGCATCGCGATCACTGGGATGCTGTCGCACAAAAAAATATTGCAAAAGATAAATTGTTGTTCATTCAACCCTCCGATGAAGAGATTATTCGCAAAAAGGGATTTGAGAAAGTCAATGTGGTGAATGTCTCAACTGAATTCAAGGGGCTTCAAATTACAAGGACCGGAGGGCAGCATGGTACAGGTGAAATCGGTTTGAAGATGGGCACTGTCTCAGGGTTTATAATCTCTAATGGAAAAACAAAAGTCTATGTTGCAGGAGACACAATCTGGTGCTCAGAGGTAGAACAAGCCATTCAGAAACACCAACCTGATATTATTATTGTCAATGCTGGCGAAGCGAGGTTCTTGCAAGGCGATCCGATTACTATGGGAGTGAGTGATATCGCTAACGTTTCCAAGGCAGCGCCAAAAGCAAAAATTATTGCAGTGCACATGGACACGATCAATCACTGTTTGCTCACGAGAGTCAAATTAAAGAAGACACTGGATGAAACCGGTGTGAAGGGAATTGTGATCCCACAAGACGGTGAGCTCATTGAAGTATAAAAAAAGAGGTTCGCGTTTTACGCGAACCTCTTTCATATTCTTTATTTAGATAAGCCTACGCTAACTCTCTCAAATCTACCGGCACAACTCTTGAAATTCCTTTTTCAACCATTGTAATTCCATAAATTACATCCGTAGTAGTCATTGTACGCTTATTGTGCGTAACGATTACAAACTGACTGTCTTTGCTAAAGCTGCGGATGATGTTGTTGAACTTGTCGATGTTGGCGTCATCAAGTGGCGCATCAACCTCATCGAAAATACAGAACGGCGCAGGCTTCAATAAGTACATGGAAAAAAGAAGTGCAGTTGCTGTCAACGTCTTCTCTCCACCGGAAAGTTGATTGATAGTCAGTGGTCGCTTGCCTTTTGGTTTTGCAATGATATCAATTTCAGATTCCAACGGTTTACTTGGATCAGATAATTTCAAATCACAATCATCACCTTCGTTGAAGAGTGAACGGAACACTCTCACAAAATGTTCTTTGATCTGATTAAACGCTACCATGAACGTTTCGCTGGCTACGCCTTCAATTTCGCTGATGGTACTGAATAGCGATTCTTTTGCCTTCAACAAATCATCTTTTTGTGCAATGATAAAATCGTTGCGCTGTTTGATTTCGTTGTATGCCTCCATCGCCATCGGGTTGATCGGGCCCATGTTGTCGAGCTTCTCCCGAATTTTGGTTACATCATTGCGAAGTTTTTCTTCATCAGCTTTGGCAAAGGTTTCAGCTTCTTCAGGTGTTGGCTCACCCACAACTGAGTCAAGATCGACATTAAACTCTACTGACAATCTTTCTTTAACAGAGTTGAGTTGCAACTTGCTTTCGTTGAGCTGACTTTGCAATTCCATCAACAACGTATCAATGTTCTGCCGTTGATGTTGAACTTCGCGAAGATCTTTATCGTATTGATCAATTTCACCACGACCACTGTAATATTCTTTTTCCGCTTCGCTCAGTCCTTTTTCCATTTCTTCTTTCTCTGCATACATACCGATGAGGTCTTCATCGTTAGTTTGAGCGGTGGTAGTAATGGTTTGGATTTCTTCTTCGTTTTTGCTCAGCTCCTCTGAATTAGTTTGTATGCGAACAGTGCTTTGCTCCAGACTTTCTTGCTTGAAGCGAATTTCCTGTTCCACACTCTTAACTCTATTCTCTTGCTGATGGAAGAAAATATTTTGTTCGTTGTAGGCCGCAGACTTCTGACTGAGTAATTCATTTTGCGCAGTGAGTTCTGCAACCATCGATTTCAATTTTTCATCGTACGAATGAAGTTCGTGTTGAGCGATTTGAGCCTTGGGTTGCATTTCACCAATCTCCTTAGAAAGAGTTTCAATTTTCTCCAGGATGTCTTCTCTGCGCAAGTCAGCGCTGCTGAGCATACTGTGAAACTGTTCTTTCTTAGTTTTTACAGAGATGAATTCATCGTTCACCAGCTTGATCGCATTTTGAGCTTCCTCAATCTGTTGCTTCAGCGTGTTATTGCGCAAGCGCTCTAATTCACGTTGGCGATCTACTAAACTATGACGAACGTCCTCCAATTTTTTGGAGAATTCTTTGATCTCGTTATCAAGTTTTTCGAGGTTCTTTGCGCGACCAATTTTCTTTCCTTCAAACAAACCTACCGAGCCGCCACTGAGGCTAAATCTACGTTTGGTGATTTTACCGCTCTTGGTTATGAATGTATTTGTGTCATCGTCAGGAATACTCTTGAGGTCACCATCAAAAACATATACTTTATCAAGAATGAAAGACATCAGTCTTGAATACTTCGGATCGAATTCAATGATCTGTGTTGCAGGAAATGCATTCGCATACATCTGTATATCCGAAGACTTGAATTTTTCGAAACGATCTAGGATGAAGAAGTTTGCTTTTCCTTTGCTGGCGTCACTCAGGATATTGATGGCTTCATAAGCTTCCGATTCGTGATCGACAATGTAATAGTTGAGGTAAGGCTCAAGGTAGTTTTCAATAGCAACACGATATTCTTCGGAGGTAGAAATAATGTCGGAAAGGAGTGGAGCATTTTTCGTCCAGCCCACATTCTTCTTTAAGAATTTAATTGCTTCCGGAAATCCTTCCAGGTTTTCTACCAGTGATTTGGTAAGCTGGTATTCGTTTTGACGCGAATCTAATTTACGACCTGTCTCCGTCATCTCTTCGCGAATCATTTCAATGGTTTTTTCCAATGAACCGATTCTTGAAATAACTTCTTCTTCGTCCGTTTTAAGCTTGTCGAGGTAATTGGTTTTTTGGCCAACCTCTTCTTGGAGGATTACTAATTTCTTTTCAAACTCGGCGAGACTTGCGCTCTGTTGACTGGTGTCGCTTGTAGTTCTGTCAAGCTCTTGTTTGAAAGAACTGATTTGAATATCGCGAATCTCCAGCGCTTTGTTGAGCTGGAAAGATTCTTCTTGTCTTGCACGATGAACTTGACGCAAAGCATCAGCCTCACCTTGCAAGGTATAAGTACTTGCTTTTTGTGCTTCGAAGTCGTTCTTTAGATGCTCCGATTTACTTGTGATCTCTGCGAGGATAGCTTTAGCTGAATCACACTCAGATTCTAAGCTCTGGATACTGAAGCGCGCGCGTTCGTTACTTTTTTTATCCTGATCGATTTGATCTCTCAGATTGGTAACGCGATCATTAAGGAAACGTAGACGCTCATTTTTTACCTGCTTGTCGCTTTCGTATTGACGAATTTTAGAAACGAATTCGTTGATCGATTTCTGACGTGATGAAAGTGTCTTCTCTTTTAAAATTAATTCTGCTTTTGATTTTTCGATCAATGCTTCTTTCTCGGCTATTTCAGCAGTCAATTTTGTTTTGCGATCATTTTCGGATTCAGATTGTTTCTGGATGACTGAAAACTTTTCCTTCTGTTTGTTCACCACCACTTTTGCCAAGTGGATGCTTTTCTCTTTATAATCTTCTTTGATTTTGTAGTACTGCTCAGTTTGCTTCGCCTGCTTCTCCAGGCTCTTCATGTTTTTCTCGATTTCGAAAAGCAAATCTTCAACGCGCTCTAAATCAGCATCAGTGTCTTCAAGCTTCTTTAATGTTTCTTTCTTACGCTTTTTGAATTTGGAAATTCCTGCCGCTTCTTCGAACAATGATCTACGGGAGTTGTCACGATCGTTTAGAATGTCATCCACCATTCCCAACTCGATGATCGCGTAACTGTTGGACGCGACACCGGTATCTAAAAATAAATTGGTGATGTCTTTCAATCGGCAGGCAACGCCGTTCAACAGATATTCAGATTCGCCTGAGCGATACAATCTTCGTGTGATGGTGATCTGTGAATATTCAGTAGGGAGAATATTTTTGGTGTTGTTGATGGTGAGGGATACTTCAGCCATTTGCTGAGCTGATCGCTGGCTCGTGCCATTGAAGATCACATTCTCCATTTTTTCTGATCGCAGCGCGCTTGTCTTTTGCTCGCCCAGCACCCAGCGGATGGAATCCACCACATTCGATTTGCCGCAGCCATTTGGCCCCACAATTCCTGTGATCCCTTCATCAAAATTGATGACGATTTTGTCGGCAAAGCTTTTAAACCCTTTGATCTCTAACTTCGATAACTGCATGCGCTCGGTTGTTGACTGTGAAGTTTGGCGTTAGTACGCCATTCTGTAAAAAATTAAGTCGGCAAAGATAGAAGTCAGGCTGACATTTGGAAAGGAGGCTATTCTCAATCCATGCACATTTTATCCATGGATGCAAAAGGCTATTAATTTTAAAATATTCCATTATCTTTGATATAATGGGCGAAATCAAAATAATCATCTGGATCGTGCTAGGGATCATTTATCTCATTTCCCGAGCTCGAAAAAAGTCAACTCCCGACTCGGCTCCGAGTCCGGTGGAGGAGTATCAACCAGAGGAAAAGCCCGTTACCTTTGAAGAACTGCTGAAGGAGATTCAAGGTGCTAAAGCTGCCAAACAACCGCCGCAGCAAGTTCTTGAGCCGATTGAGCAGTACAAGACCGACTATGACGATAACTTGAAGGAAGAGGAGCAGCCCCTTGAAAAAGTGGACTATTCTTATCGGAATCAGGACAGCATTTATGAAACTTATGAGAAGGCCAAGCAGGAAGCATTTTATAGGCCATCTATGGAGGAAACTTTGAAGTTGGAGAACACAGTAGTTCGATTTGGGCAGTTTAAAGGGTATGAACAACAGTTGCGACCAAGCTTAGCGGCCATGTATGGTAAGGAACTTAGTAATGCAACAAATTTTAGAAAAGCGTTTATTTTGAGCGAAATATTAAATAAGAGGTTTTAAAAAACCTCATTTTTTGAACTAAATATTACTTAGATGGGGTAAGCCGGTGATTCTACGGGCTGATTTTTTTGCTTACCGCCATCTTTACGAGAACATGTTGGGTTACTATAGTTTTTTGGGAACTATCTATATTGCGTGAATTTTTGAACTTTTAATAGAGATGAAGTCAAACAAGCTACTAATTTTCATAGTCTTAAGCCTTCCAATTTTTCAATTAAATGGTTGGGGTTATACTCATGGTCAAGATGACTGCGAGAAAATCAAAGTAAGCATCGTTGCTTCAGATACAAGTGATGGCAAGCCTAATGGAAAAATTGAAATAGCATTTGAAAAACAAAGCAAATTCTCGGCTTACCTTTTTTCTAGCGATCCGACCGAGAACCAATTGGAAGTAAAAGAAAGGATTATAGAGAACCTTAAAAGAGGCACGTACAACTTGTACATACAGGTTGAAAAAAAATGCACCAAACATTTTATAGTTGAGATCAATTAATATGAAGTCTATCAAAAGGACATTTTTTTTATGTAGTATTTTCTGCCTTTTTATTGGTTATAATAACGTTTTGGCTCAAGCTCCAACAGTAACCCTTACTAACCAGAAAAATGCTTGTGATGGCTTGAACAACGGTAGAATTGATATAACGGTCACATCATCTGCAAATTCTCCGTTCACACTTTTCATTCTCGGCCCCCAAAATTTTATAGCTATACCTCTTGCAACTAATGTTCCATTTACAGCAAGTGGCCTTCCAAGTGGAGGATATTCCGTTATTGTTCAAGATAGCAATGCTGGTACACCTGATTTTAATGGTGGCTTTGCCATTGCTGCCTTATCACCAGATCTGAGTTTGGCACTTACCGCCAGCCCTCCAAATCCTAAGGATAATACGAGCTGTGTTGCACCAAATGGCACGATTAACATAGACGTATCAGGTGGATCAGGATCTTATTCTTTTTTGTGGTCAGGTCCCACATCAAGCCCATCTGCTGAAGACCAAGCAGGTCTTGCCGGAGGAAATTATAACGTTGTTTTGTCGGATAATAATTCAGTTTGTACTCGAACATTTTCAACTCCGATAACTGTTGCCGACCCTTCTCCAATCTCTTATATTGTAACCACTTCAACTCCTTCAATTTGCTTAGGTTCATCTGGCACCATTAAGCTTGCAAATTCAGAGACAGGGGTTAATTATGAAGTCTACCTCGGGGGAGTATCAGGAACTCCAACAGGGATAACCCAAGGTGGGACCACTGGATCACCCCTATTTTTCACAATACCTTTTCCAACTTATTTAACCCCTGCTGCTAGTTATGTTTTTGCCATAAGAGCTGTGAATGGCTTTTGCACTCCTGTATTCATGAATGGCACACCTACTATTGTGGTTAACCCAATCCCTACGATCACCGGAACGTTGACGATCTGCGGCACAGGCACAACACAATTGACGGGAAGTGGTACAGCAGC
>DASYTA010000312.1:0-4804 GCA_036002745.1 Cyclobacteriaceae bacterium
ATCTCCTTTCCTTGCATGATAAGTTGAAGGGCTAAACAAGAACCGGCAAGCCCCTGCCCTACGATAATATAGTCAACTCGCTTTTTGATCCTGCAATATAACCAGCCAAAACTTTTTTAATTGATGTGCGTTTACTTACTTTGTAATTCAAAGTACTTTTAAATGAAAGAAATAAGGGACTACGAAAAGGACCTCTCCTCTATCCGAACGATGATGGAGCGGTCGGTAAAATTTCTATCGTTAAGCGGGCTTTCCGGTGTCTTAGCAGGTACTTACGCACTTCTCGGAAGCTTGGCTGTTTATTTTATTCTTTATTACCCGCACTCTCCTTTCTCCTTTCAATTTTATTATGTCAATGATGAGCGGGTTGTATTTAAATTAATTGCTGTGGCCGGCCTGGTTTTATTTTTTTCACTGATAACAGGATTCCTATTGAGTATTCGTAAAGCGAAGAAGTTGAAAATGCCGATATGGAATTTTGCCAGCAGGCAATTATTTGTTGACCTTTTCATTCCGCTCGCTTCGGGTGGTTTACTAATTATCATTCTGCTGGCGCAAGGATATTACGGAATCGTAGCTCCATCCTGTTTGGTTTTTTACGGCCTCGCATTGATTCATGGTAGCCGGAGCACGTATGAAGAAGTTAGGTACCTCGGGTTCATAGAAATCATATTGGGATTGGCCTGTGCTGTCTTTCCTGGCTTTGGCTTAATTTTTTGGGGATTGGGTTTTGGAGTGATGCATATCGTGTATGGTTCGATCATGTATTTTCGTTACGAGCGGTGAAAAATCCTTTCGAAAATTTAGATAAGGTTTTAGAACACAGTGTGCGGCTACAAATCATGTCGGTGTTGGTCGCGAATGATTCCTATGATTTTAATTCATTGAAAGATATCATTGGAGTTACCGACGGCAATCTGGCTTCGCACATAAAAGCGCTGGAACGTGAAAAATACATTTCGGTGATAAAGTCCTTTAAAGATCGAAAGCCTAACACCAAATACAAAGCAACCGAACGAGGGCGTTCTGTCTTCAAAAAGCATTTGGATGGATTGGAGCAATTAGTTCGGCAACAACGGAAATAATTTTTTTAAGTTTTTACTTTGAATTTGAAAGTACTTTTAAATAAAATAAATATGGAAACAAATCAGACACCCCTCAGCATTTTTGAACGCTTAAATCAATGGATCTTGGAATCCATCACGGTGAAGCTCGTATCGATCGGCTTTCTCGTACTCATATTACTCATCCCATCTTCGTGGATACAAGATCTAATGAACGAACGACAATCTCGAGCGGAAGACGTCATGCATGAAGTTTCCAGCAAATGGTCAGGTAGCCAAACTTTATCCGGACCGATTTTGGTCATCCCTTATAAAGTCATACAAAAAATTGATCATGGAAAAGATGGAATAGAAATTCAGGAATACATTCAAAAATATTTTCTTCTTCCTGAAACACTTGATGTTAATGGAGATGTTGACCCTACCGTTTTGCATCGCGGAATTTTTGACGCTGCTGTTTATACCTCTGCATTAAAAATCAAAGCTAACTTTAACAAACCTGACTTCGTCTCACTGGCTATACCTGACGACATGGTGCAATGGAAAGATGCCTACATGATTTTTTCAATAACAGACCTAAGAGGCATTAGCGAGAATCCAAGTTTTATGGTTGGTAATTCTTCTAAACCCACAGAACCCTCCAGCGATCTTGGTGTTTCTGTTAGAAAATTTATGAGAGATAACAATGTATCATATTCCCAATCCGATGGCGTAGTCTCTGATTTTTCAAGCAACGGCATCATTGCCAAACTTGGATGGCAATCTGAAAAAGATTTTGTTGGCAACACTGCAATAAAAATCACACTCAAAGGGAGCAACAGATTAAGCTTCAATCCAACCGGTAAGACAACAACAGTACAATTGAAAGGGCCCTGGGGCAATCCGAGTTTTGATGGAGAATTTTTACCAGAAAATCGCACGATCACTGAAGATGCGTTTACAGCTAATTGGAAGATTCTCCATTTCAACAGACCATTTGCGCAGCAATGGACAGAAAGTGGAACAAAATTAAGCGGATCAGAATTTGGCGTGAAACTGATTGTTCCTGTCGATCAATATCAAAAAAGTATTCGCACATCAAAATACGGTCAGCTCATTATCATCTTAACATTCGTTGCTCTTTTCCTGGTGGAAATCACTAAAAAAATCAGGATTCATCCTTTTCAATACATTCTAATCGGAGCTGCCTTAATTATCTACTACACCCTCCTCATCAGTCTTTCAGAGCAAGTTGGATACAATATTGCTTATTGGATAGCTACAGCAGCAACAGTAGGCCTTATCAGTTTCTATTCAATTTCATTTTTACAAAACTCCAGACTTGTTACCTTATTTACTGCCATACTAGTAATCTTTTACGCATTCATTTTCATCATTGTTTTGCAGCAAGATTTTTCGCTCTTACTGGGAAGTATTGGTCTCTTCTTGATCGTTGGTTCACTCATGTATTTCGCTCGAAATGTAAAATGGTATAGCGAAATATCGAATTAAGCCGACAAACTCGGCTATACCGGCAGTCTACTAAGACTAAGTAAGTCGATAAAGCCTGGCGAGGTAATGGGTCTTTAAAAGCAAAGCCGAAGCATTTTTAGTGCTTCGGCTTTACCATTTCTATAAATTTAAGTAAGCATTTAATTCATGATTAATTATATTTAATGTTTAAACATTCTTTCCAGGTTACCAGGTAACTAAAGTTTAAATTAACTTCCGGTAATATTTGAGTTTGATAAAATGTTCAACATTACTATGGCATACAAACGATCTTTAATTGTAGGCTTGCTTCTCCTACAAGGACTTGTACTTCATGCCCAGAAGAAGTTTACATCCGATAACGGAGAGATAAGCTTCACTTCCAACGCTAAATTGGAATTGATCAATGCCTCTTCAAAAAATATTAAAGGCATCATTGATCCTGCTACAGGAAATTTTGCGTTCGTTGTTACCATTCAGTCATTCGAAGGTTTTAACAGCAATCTCCAAAAAGAGCATTTTAATGAGAAGTACATGGAAACCGAGAAATATTATGATGCCACATTCTCCGGTAAAATTATTGAGCCCATTGACTTTACAAAAGATGGTGTTTATGAAGTGAGAGCAAAGGGCAACCTTGTTATTCATGGAAAGAAGCAGGCCCGAATCATTCCCGGCACTATCCAAATTGAAAAGGGTATTTTAAAAGTCATTTCAAATTTTACCATCCCACTGGCCGATCACGATATAAAAGTGCCAACCGTCGTATCTGAGAAAATTGCTACAGAAATTATCGTGAAGATGAATGTAGCGATGACTCAAAAATAGTATCTCAGCCCAAAAATTTCATGTCCTCGTACGTTAGCGAATTGTCAATCTCCTTTATGTTTTATTAGTTCATGGTAAATGGTTGGGGAGATACACCCAGACCGTAGTTCCAATACCAAGTTCAGTCTTCAATTCAATCCGGCCATTCAATTTATCCACCATCTTTTTTACAATGTAAAGACCCAGTCCATTACCGCGGCTTCTTTCATTGGCACGAAAATACATTTCGAATATGCGATTGAGATAAGTGGATTCAATTCCTTGTCCGTTGTCACTCACTTCCAGTACAGTTTCATTCGCCACTTGATAGGCCCTAAATTTTATAAAAGGTGACTCCACACCACAAAAAGCAATGGAATTTTCAAGAAGGTTTTGAATGATAAACTTTATAAGTACAGGATACGAGATGAAAGGTTGCTTTAACTTTATTTCTGTCAAGACTTTAATTGAACGTCGAATAATTTCTTCATGGAAGTTATCCAATTCAATTTGTAAAATCTGATCTAGCAGTATTTCAGTATAGATTAATTCTTGCGTACCAACTGCACTTACCGATTGCAGTTTGACCAGCATCTTGTCAAGGTTACGGGCAGTTTCGTTTACCTTTTCAAAAAGCTCAAGCGCTGAAGGATCTTTTAAAGTTACTTTTGCTACTTCCGCCAATCCCATAAAAGTAGTGAGCGGCCTCCTGAAATCATGTGATGACCGATAGAAAAAGGTATCCAACTCGTTGTAAGCTTCTTTCAATTCAGCAGTTCTGATCTTTACTTTTTCTTCCAGGCTGAGGTTAACGCGTGCTATCGTCTGATTGCTTTCTGTCAACTCCTCCGCTTGTGCCTGTATCTCTTCTTTTTGCTCAGAAATTTCGCGATTCATCTTGCCTAATGCTTGGTTGGCCTCGATCAATTCTTCCGATTGGCTAATAATCTCTTCATTCTGTTCTGATATTTCGCGATTCAGTTTTTTAACCTTTCTGTAGTAACGGAAAATAAAATACGCCCAGAGACAGATACTGATAAAGATGATCAGCCCTATCACGATGATAAACCGTTGTTGACGAATTTCAATTTGCTGGAGTTCCAGCTTACTTTGTTGTAACTGACCTTGCTGATTTAAAATTTTTATTTCCTCATCTTTTTTATCAAGCTCAAAATCATATTGCAATGACAAAATTCGGTTGCCTACGTTTTTATTCAGGACAGAATCTTTAAGTGTGGCATATTTATCTGAAAACAGAAGCGCTTTTTGATAATCATGCTTAATTCGCCACAAGTCGCTTTTATTTTTATATATCCTCGCCAAAACATCGTAGTAGTTAATTTTTTTAGAGTATGCCTCGCCAATATTCATGTACTTTTCAGCTTTTTCGTATTCTTTCGTAGTCAGGTAAAGTTGACCTAATGCTTGGTAAGAATAACTCTTACCTAAAGCGTAGTCCGCTT
>DASYTA010000313.1:0-4063 GCA_036002745.1 Cyclobacteriaceae bacterium
ATGGACCAAATCATCGTGCGTGAGTTGGCAAAACAGACAGGCAAGCACAGCGATCTCCTTGGAACTGGTTTTATTCTGAAGCTTGTCGGTTCCATGATTTTGATTGCAGTGATGCTCATCATTTTAATTTTCATGAATCATGATCCTTTTACTAATACATTAATCATAATCATTGCGGCCGCTGAAATATTTAAAGGCTTTGAAGTGATTAGTTATTTTTTCCAGGCGCAGGTCATGTCAAAGTATGTTGTTCAGGTTCAGTTGCTGATCAACTTACTTATCAGTGCTGTTAAGTTGAGTCTCGTCTTCGCGCATGCCCCGCTAATTTGGTTTGCATTAGTTATCGTTTTCGGCTCCATCTTCAATGCCGTAGGTTTTATTTATGCTTATCATAAAAGAGAAGGAAGTCCCTGGAAGTGGGATTTTCAGAAAGTGCTGGCCTATCAACTTATCCGCGAGTCCTGGCCAATTGCATTGTTTGGCCTTGCCTTACACATTCAGGCACGTATCGACCAAGTGATGCTGGGCAAGATGTTGAATAATGCGGAAGTCGGTCAATATTCTGTGGCCTTGAAATTCATAGAAATATTTGGCTTTATGCCAATGATACTGATGAACACTTTTGCGCCAGCCGTTACGAAGGCAAAAGAAGTAGGTGAAGATCTTTACCACAATCGTTTAATCAATTTGTATAGACTTATGTTTTTAGCATTCCTGTTAGTCGCAATACCTATTTATTTTTTTTCGGAAAAGGTGATTACTTTATTGTACGGCATGGAGTATCAATCAGCCGGCTACCTGCTGTCACTGTTTGCGATTCGGCTATTCTTTTCAAACATGGGCGTGGGCAAATCGGTTTTTATAATTAATGAAAGTTTATTCAAGTATTCACTCTTTACGGTAGTAGTAGGTGCCATCTCGAACATCACCCTTAACTATTTCTTAATCCCTCAATTTGCTTCAGTCGGGTCAATCATGTCGAGCATGATTTCATTTACGATAAGTATTTTTTTAGTTGACCTGCTCTTTAAGAAGACAAGAGAAAATCAAAGACTAATGTTCAAAGGCATCTTCACGTTTTGGAGGTTAAGAGAAATTATTTAACAAGATGTTGCAACTGAAACCCTATCCTGATAATTCTTTTGTTTGCCCCAAGTGTGGTGCCAAACTACCGCGAATAAATCAATTTAGATTTGAGTCAATTAATATTTTTTCTGATTGCTCTTGCAATAAATGTCAGCTTGAATTTTACCAAGTTCTGCCTGTAGGCCATACTGTTAATTACCGGATTTCCATCGGAAAGAAAAGTGGAAAGATCTATAAACCGTGTGGTTGCCCTGAATGGCTTTCACTTTCCTTGACAAAATCTCATCAAGAGAGACGAACTGCCGATGTAACTATTGAAAAGATTATCTTCAAACAGAGCAATAGCGTTGTTATACTAAACACACTCGATTCTCTTTATGGTCATGTTCTATTAAAATTGTATAATGCTTTTTACCACATCGATAATCAACCTGATGTTGGCCTTATTGTCATTATCCCGAGAATTTTTAAATGGCTAATTCCGAAAGGATGTGCAGAAGCCTGGATTGTTGATTTGACATTGAGTGAATTGAAATTCAATTATGAATCCATTCAGAAGTTTGTTGCTAACCAGTTCGATCGATTTTCCGAAATATATTTAAGTAATGCCTTCTCTCATCCTAATCTTGGTGCATTTGACATTGAGCGTTTGACAAGTGTAAAACCTTTTGACCTCGAAAAATTCAGCAAGCAAAGACCAGTGGTCACATTTGTTTTGCGAGAAGACCGCTGGTGGTTTAAAAACAAGGTCGATTTCTGGTTTTATCGGGTGTGTCGGAAATTGAAAATCTTATCGTGGGGATCACATATTCATTCAGAACGGCAAAATCAATTAATCAAGCGTGTGATAAAATTGATGAAGAGAGAAATTAGAGATATCGACTTTTTTGTGGTTGGCTTGGGGGAAATTGGAAACTTTGAAGGCTATGCAACTGATCTGAGGTATCGGGATATAAGCTCGTCCATTGAAATAGATTGGTGCGAAATTTATGCGCGGAGCCATGTGGTAATCGGTATTCATGGATCGAACATGCTATTACCTACGGCTTTGGCGGCAGGTTGTGTAGAGATACTACCCGAAGACCGATACGGCAACATGCTCCAGGATATTTCTGTAAGGTATCATGACCGCAGGCAACTCTTCTTTTATCGATTTGCCGATCAGTTTGCCAGTCCAGGATCAGTTGCTGAAAAGGCCGCGGCCATTCTACGTGATTATGAAATTTATAACACCAACATGTGTATCAATGTTTATACCGAAGCTACTTCAATGACTAGCTTGATGCAGGTTGATGATTTCAATCATTGAAAGCGAAGCCAGCAATAATCACTTTTGAGATTAAATTATTTTAATGCTCCAATTTAAACCTACCGGCAAGCTGAACACGGCTGTCTTACTTGTAATTTTCAATCGGCCTGAAACAACCAAACAAGTCTTTGAGGTGATTAGAACAGTCAAGCCTTCTCGGTTATACATCGCTGCCGATGGTCCTAGAGCGGACAAGCCAGGGGAGTTTGAAAAATGCGAAGAGTGCAAACAAATAGTAAGTAATGTCGATTGGGATTGTGAAGTCAAAACTTTATTCAGAGAAAAGAATCTGAATTGTGGCGTTGGGCCTTCTTCAGCATTCTCGTGGTTCTTCGAACACGAAGAGGAAGGAATTATTTTAGAAGATGATTGCCTGCCAACCCAAAGTTTTTTTTGGTTTTGCCAAGAACTTTTGGAGCGCTACCGCGATGACCATCGAATCATGCATATTGGCGGGAATAATTTTTTAGAAGGCTGGCAAAGGGATCAAGATTACTCCTATTATTTTTCTTACAGCGGACATATTTGGGGATGGGCAACCTGGCGAAGAGCGTGGAAGATGTTTGATTACAAATTATCCATCTACGAAAAATTGAAAAAAAATAAATTCTTCAACAACTTCTTTTTGAATCAAATTGAAAAAATTTATCGGCTAAGAAAGTTTGATAAAACAATCTCTACCAGTTCTGTGAATTGGTGGGACTATCAGTGGGATTTTGCCCGATTTGTTAATTCCGGTCTTGCCATAGTTCCAGAGGATAACCTTGTAAAAAATATCGGTTTTGGAACGGCGGGTACACACACGCAGAATAGTAATCATAAAAGTGCGTCGATGAAGGCTGTTGACATTGAGTTTCCATTGCATCATCCACCTTTTATGATTCGAGATTTTGCGTCCGACAAAAGATATTTCAGAGGATTTATTAAGGATGTGGCTATGTCAAAAGTTGTTTAATAAAATGATAGCAATGAGCCCCACCGAGGTAAAATCAATTTCTATTTCAGATACACCGCTTGGTACTGCTGTACTGTTTATTATTTTTAATCGACCTGAAAACACACAACAAGTTTTTGACGCCATTAAACAAGCAAAACCTTCGCGTCTTTACATAGCTGCTGATGGACCAAGAAAAGACATACTCGGGGAATTGCAAATATGCAGTGAGGTTAGGAAAATTGCCACGTCGGTAGATTGGGACTGTGATGTTCAAACTTTATTCAGTGAGGAAAACTTAGGCTGTGGAAAGGGGCCATGCACTGCAATCACCTGGTTTTTTGAAAACGAGACGGAGGGCATTATACTTGAAGACGACTGTCTGCCTTCTCCTTCGTTTTTTTCATTTTGTACTGAGCTATTAGAAAAATACCGACACGACACTCGCATAATGGAGATCGGTGGAAATAACTTCGAAGAGCCTCACCTTCGAAATAAAGAATACTCGTTCGGCTTTTCAAATCAAATCTACATCTGGGGCTGGGCTACTTGGCGAAGAGCATGGAAACTTCATGATTTTTATATGTTTCATTATGATGAAATCTATAAAAAAAGATACTTGGATTCGTCTTATAATTCAATCTACGAACGCGACTTCTACCAGTACGTCTTTGGAAAGATGTATGAAGGTGACGAGCGTACCAATTCAAGAACAATTTGGGATTACCAATGGC
>DASYTA010000314.1:0-4048 GCA_036002745.1 Cyclobacteriaceae bacterium
TCGTAATGACGAACTTCATACTTCTCTGAATTAATATATTCTTCTTTGCCTTCTATTGGAGTATTTTCATAGAACTCATAAGACGGCCCGTAGACGCCAAAGTTAGACGAGAGCGTTGCAGCTAACGCATAGCGAAAAATAAAACTATTCTCACCTTGATTTTGTAAATGATACGGAAGAATATCGGGTGTATTGGGCCAGAAGTTGGGACGGAAATAATTTCGCGAAGGGCCATTCACCAACTCATTCATGTAATCTATAATCTCCTGCTTGCCTACGCGCCATGTGAAGTAAGTATAAGATTGAGTGAAACCAACCTTGGCAAGCGAAGCCATGATCTTTGGTCGTGTGAATGCCTCGGAAAGAAAAATAACATCTTCATCTTTTTTTTTCACTTCAGCAATTAACCATTGCCAAAACGGAATTGGTTTTGTGTGAGGATTATCGACACGAAAAATTTTTACTCCTTGATCAATCCAGTATAGAAAAACTGAGAGAAGTTCATCCCACAAATTTTTCCAGTCATTCGATTCAAAATTGAATGGATAAATGTCTTGATATTTCTTTGGAGGATTCTCAGCATATTGAATTGATCCATCCGGCCGAAGCTTAAACCAAGTTGGATGTTCTTTCACATAAGGATGATCCGGTGCACATTGAAAGGCGATATCCATCGCAACATCAATCCCCAATTTCTTCGTTTCAGCGATTAGTTTCTTAAAGTCTTCCAAAGAGCCAAGAGCAGGCAATATCGATTTATGACCGCCTTCATCGCTTCCAATGGCCCATGGAGATCCAGGTTCTCCTTTAGCAGCACGTACGTTGTTGTTCTTTCCTTTGCGATTAACTTTTCCAATTGGGTGAATTGGTGGAAAATAAAGAACATCAAAACCCATAGATGCTATTCTAGGTAAAAGCTTTATACAATCCTGAAAAGTGCCGTGCTTTCCTGCCACTAATGATGACGAGCGCGGAAAAAACTCGTACCACGAACTGAAATTAGTTTTCGAACTTTCGACAACGATAGGATAATCGGTGTCTAGAGAAATGAAAGTATCTTTCAGAGGATTCTCATGAACAACTTTTGCAAAGTCGTCACTCAAGATCAAGTCAATCGCTTCCGCATAATGTGCATTATTCTCGAGCTTCCTAGCTAAACTAATCAGTGAAGAATTTTTCTCTCCTAGTTTTCGTAGCATCAAAGCACCTTCCATCAACTCCACCTTCACATCTACTTTAGCATTCGCCTTCTTTTTAAATCCATCATACCAGGTGTCAAAATGATCTATCCATGCATGAATGGTGAAAAAATAATTTCCCTTTTCTTCAACATAAAACGATCCCAGCCATTCGTCATTGAATGACGCGTTCATTGAAACTTCTTCCCATGAACTTGAACTTTCCTTCTTATAAAAAAGTGAAGCACGAATATGATCGTGTCCATCGCCAAAAATGGCAGCAGTTACATCAACTCTCTCTCCTATCGTACGCTTGGCTGGATACAACCCACCGTCAACAACGGGTTGTACATTTTCAATAATTACTCTCTTCTTTCCGATCATTCGATTGGGCTTCTCACGATTTAATTTTAAAAATGAATGCGCTGTGAGGTGTCAACTCAATATCCGTGAGAAAATTCTCAAATCCAATATCCATTCCGCTTCGCAATAAGTCTCGACCGATATACTTTGTTCTTGATTCCAACTTCATGGCTTTGACAGCCTCATCCGAAAGCAGCAGTTTTATTTTTTCCAACTTCGAATTGAAATTTGTTACGATGAGCAAACGTTCCTCACCACTGGTCCTGACGAAAGCATGCACCAAAGGAGAAAGGTTTCCTTTTTCAACATTCAATTTTGTCAAATCAAAATATTCGCCCGATGCAATCGCAGGATTGTTGGACGCAAATTGTAAGATGTCAGAATAAAATTGGCGCAATTGTTTCTGTTCATCACTTAAGGCACCGCCATCAAACTTTCCACCATTAATCCACTTCTGATGAGCCGGCACTCCCCAGTAATCAAAGATCGTAGTCCGTCCATCGTCAGCGGAAAAGCCCTCTGCTCCGGCTCCCTGTTCTCCCACTTCTTGACCGAAATAAATCATGATCGGGCTTTGATCGATGGTCGCGCTTACCACCATAGCTGGTACTGCTTTCCAAGGATCAGTAGCAAAATAAGGCGAAGCAATTCTTTGCTCATCGTGGTTTTCAAGGAAGTGAAGCATGTTTGAATTTATTCCCTTCAAACTTTCTTGAATGGCTGAAATATCCTCTGCTTGTTGCTTTTGATTAATCAATGATCTTAAAAGATCATACGTTTGAACTTTGTCATATAGAAAATCAAACTTTCCTTTTTCAACGTAGCTGTGATATAGTGTTGGATTGTAAATCTCAGCGATGAATATAATTTCAGGGTTTACTTCTTTCACTTGTGGAATTGCCCAACTCCAAAACTCAACCGGAACCATCTCCGCCACATCACATCGAAAGCCGTCTATTTTTTTCTTCGCCCAATAAATCAAAATATCTTTCATCTTGATCCATGTGTTGGGTATCGGATCGAAATGATTTTTACGACCTCCTTGAATATCAACGCCGTAATTCAACTTCACAGTTTCATACCAATCATTCGCTGATGGCATTGCTACAAATTGATCGTTGCCAGATGCTTTGGCAGGAGACTCTGTAAACTTTCCGTCTTTACCCAAAGCAAAATAGCTTCTCGGCGGTTGAAAAGACTGACCAAGTAAATAATAAAAGTTGTTGGACTGTTTAAAACCTACCGATTTATCATCATCTTCACCCAAGTCTTTTACTCCTGCGGGCTTTGCATCGCTATGATAAGCACGAGCTACATGATTGGGTACAAAATCAATAATTACTTTAAGATCATTCTTATGAGTTCGTTCAACAAGTTGTTCAAACTCTTGCATCCGATTCTTTACATCAATTGCTAAGTCAGGATCAACATCATAATAATCCTTAATTGCATAAGGTGAGCCTGCGCGACCTTTCACGATGTCTGGGTCATCAAGAGGTATTCCAAATTTAGTGTAGTCAGTTAATGTCGCATGTTCCAAAACACCCATATACCAAATGTGATTCACTCCTAGCTCTTTGATACCTTTCAAAGCAGCATCGTTGATGTCGTTGAATTTTCCAACGCCATTTTCCTCTATTGTTCCGTAAGGTTTATTGAGCACTGTCTGATTGCCAAACAACCGTGTCATCATTTGGTAGATGACAATCTTTTTTGCTTTGCTTTGCATCACCGGCACATCGGGTATTTTTTCTTTTGGAGATGAGCAGCTAACGATTAAAAGAATCGATAATAAAAATGTTATTGAGCGCATAAGTTATTCGGCCAAGATATAGATTCAGTGGCATTGCTCACAGCTATTTGAAAAGAATAATCAGGGAGAAACTACCATCAACTGGCCTTGCGCCTGGTAACCTTTTTCTCAACCGTTTCCGTTGACCCCTTGGCTTTCTCCATAGGTTTTTTCTTGGCCGCTTCAATACTCGCTTTCAATGCAGTCATGATATCAACTACCTTAGGCTCTTCTTCAGTGATTGTAACGATCTCCTTACCTGCAATCTTAGCATCAATAATTGCTTTGAGTGCATCATAATAATGATCCTTCATTTCAATCTGACTAAATTTAACAGTCATCGAATCAACCAGCGTCTTTGCCAATTTCATTTGCTCCTTGTCAGCTTTCACTTCAAGTAACTGAGGTACTTCCTTGATGCTTCGAACTTCATTGGGGTAACGAAGCCTGTACATAAGAACTCCACCTTCGTGTGGTGAAATCAACACGGGCGTTTCTCGATCACGTAACACAACTTTGCCAACACCTACCATTCCGCTCTCTCTTAATACATGGCACAACAGTCCATAAGTCTTAGCTGCAATGTCCCCATCCGGACCGATAAAATAAGGAGTTTCAAAAAGAGTATGGTGTACTTCTTCACTTTTCACGAAGCCTTCAATCACAACTACTTTTTCACTTTTCAATTTTACTTTATCCAAATCCCCTTGTTCGA
>DASYTA010000315.1:0-5726 GCA_036002745.1 Cyclobacteriaceae bacterium
CCTCCAATGCCATCCTTCAGATTGCCATCCGAAGCAGAGTGGGAATATGCGGCTCGCGGTGGACGCGATATGGCGAAGTACCCTTGGGGTAATCCTTACATTCGTAACTCAAAAGGATGTATGCTAGCCAATTTCAAACCAGGACGCGGTAACTATTATGATGATGGCTTTGCTTATACTTCTCCAGTAGGGATTTATTTCCCGAACGATTATGGGCTAGTAGATATGGCTGGCAATGTATCAGAGTGGTGTCTTGATGACTTCTATGCAGCATCAGTACCAACTGTATGGGATTTGAATCCGCAATTCATTGATAAAGCAGCTTATGATAAAGAAGGAAAGTCAAAAGAAAATTATAATGCTCGTAAAGTAATTCGTGGTGGTTCTTGGAAGGATGTAGCTTATTTTCTTGAAACAGGTACTCGTACTTATGAATACAAAGATTCAACCCGCGCTTATATCGGCTTCCGTTGTGCTATGACCAACTTAGGCCGGTCTTCAGGGACTGAATTTCAATAATTGAAAACTTAAATTATATTTAGAAAAAAATCGGACTAAACTTAAATCCCTAAGAACCATGGCAAAGAAAAAAGGCGGTTTTGGAGCTCTTCTCTACGAAACTATAATGCCAAAAATTTATGGCATTGGTGCATCTGTCGTTATTATTGGTGCGCTTTTCAAAATTCAACACTGGAATGGTGCTAATGAAATGTTGATTATTGGTCTCTCCGTTGAGGCTGGAATCTTCTTTCTTAGTGCATTCGAGCCCAAACACGCTGAAGTGGATTGGAGCAAAGTTTATCCGGAATTAGCTGAGGACTATGAAGCTCCGGTGAGTCATACTGCAACCCGTATCAGCAACAGACCCGGTGCGGAGTCTCCTCTTTTGAAAATTGATGAGATGCTTAAGACAGCGAAAGTCGATCAGAATCTTCTAGATAATTTGGGTAAGGGATTAACCAACTTAGCAACATCGGCTTCACAAATGAATAACCTTTCTAATGCTGCTGTAGCAACCAACGAATATGCAAAAAATGTTCAGGCTGCATCTACTTCATTAACTGAAATGAACAAGTCTTACGGTGTTGCAATGACTGCTGTTAAGGCAATGTCAGATGCTTCTAAAGACACTAGCGAATATCACAAGCAAGTTCAAGCTGTTACTAAAAATTTAGCAGCGCTTAATACCATTTATGAAATGGAATTAAAAGATGCAGATTCTCATGTGAAGAACATGAATAAGTTTTATGAAAGTTTAACGGGTGCGATGACAGGATTGTCAAAGGTTGGTGACAACACTACGAAATTCACCACTGAACTTAGTTCACTCACTAGCAACATCACTGCACTGAACAAAGTGTATGGCAGCATGTTGACTGCGATGAAAGGATAAAAATAAAATTATAAGGAATTATTTTTTTACCCACTAAACTCTAATAAACCATGGCAGGCGGTAAGGAAACCCCGAGGCAAAAGATGATTGGCATGATGTACCTCGTGCTCACGGCGCTCTTGGCGTTGAATGTGAGCAGCGCCATTCTCGAAAAATTTGCCATTGTAAATACTACACTGGAGGATCTTGTCGATGAAGACAAGGACAAGAATGAACGTAAGTTGTCTGGTATTATAGCATCGACCAGCAAGGAAGCCAAAGTTGAAACGGCAAAAGACAAAGCAAAAAAAGTTAGGGACCTCACAAAGATAATGGTTGAGTACCTTGATGGAGTCAAGAAAAAAATTGCGACTGGATCTGGTACAAAGGCATTAGAAGGTGAAGAACTTGTTCAAAATACTGTTAATCCTGAAGAGGTAATGCTAGATAGCCGCAAACCTGAGACTGGATTAGAGTATGAGAAGAAGCTCAAGGGTTATGTTAAAGATCTGAATGATATCATGCAATTGAAACATCCTTTTCCAAAGTTGAACAAGAAGGCCGAAGATTTTGATGAATTCAAGAATGATGCCCATCAAACAACTAAGAACTTTTTGGAATTTTCTTTTGAGGGCACGCCAGCAATGGCTGCTGTAGCCATGCTAAGTCAAATGCAAACAGAAGTTTTGGAATATGAATCAGCAGCGCTTGATTCACTGAATGCAATTGCTGAAGGAGTTGTTACAAAATTCGACCAGCTCGTTCCTATGGTTCAGGCCGAGTCAAATACATTAGTAGCCGGCCAAACTTATGAAGGTAATCTTTTCGTTGCTGGTGCTTCATCTGGATTAACACCTGTAATGTTTAAAGATGGCAGACCTCTTCCTGTTGAAGATGTTGATGTAGGCCTTGGTCCAACAAATAAGATCAAGATGGGTAAGGTGAAGTTTCCTGTGGGTGCATCAAACTACAATGCTCAGGGCGTTGCTGAGATGTCTTATAAAGTAACTATTAATCTGCCAAACAAATCGCCACTTGAACAGACTATCAAATATAAAGTTCTTAGACCAGTTGCAATATTTGGATCAGCCGCCGCCGCAACTCTTTATAGAGATTGCGGTACTGAGGTAAATGTTTCTATTCCTGGCCTGACCGATCTATCTGGGTTGGATCTAGGTGTACCTGGAGAGCAAGGAAAAGCATTTAAACTGGCTCCTGGAAAATTTGCAATCCTTCCCACTCGTGCACAGTGTAATGTGAACGTTAATTTGAATGGGCAATCTATAGGGATTCAGAAGTTTGAGACTCAGGATGTACCAATGCCGATTGCAAAATTGATGACAGGCCCGAATACTATTGACATTTCTAAAGGTATTCCTGCAGGTACTGCTTCTATTCGCGTTGAGCCTGAAATTATTGACTTGATTTTTGCAAAAAATAATAATAAGGACAACAAGTATTTCGTTTCCAATCTAATTCTTCAAATCAACGGAGGTTCCCCAATAACTGTAAAATCAGGTACTGTTCCGTTGAGTCAGTATAATTTGAAGAAGGGTGATAACATTACAATTTCTCAGGTTCAGGTTCAGCGTCCAACATATGATGGAACGACTAAGCAGGTGAACGGGTCTAAAATGAATGTCAATTGTAGGATTAATTAAAATGAAGATGAGAGTAGCCCTGTTTTTTTGTCTTTGGCTTGTAGCACTGAGTGGGTGTTTGGCGCAAGACACAATCTCCAATCCTAATTCGTTGGAGAAAATTCCTTACTACGAACAGTTATATCGTTTTAGGGTAAATAGGGTTATTGATTTAGCTGAGAAACAAAATGCAGGTTTTAACTCAAGAAAATCATCTATATCGAAGCTAATTCTAGATCTTCTTGCTGAAGGAAAACTCCACACTTACGGTGGTAACCTTGGTGATCCAGCTGATTTTAAAGAAGCCGTTGCTGATACAACAGCTTTAAAAATGGCTGATAACTATGTGAAATCTCAAACTCAGGGAGATTGGGTTTCGACCAAAGATTATTTAGCTGGTGATATGGTTATTTTCGAGGGTAATGTTTTCAGGGCTCGTAATAATGTAACGGGCGCAGCAGGTAATCCTACACCGGCTGCAAGTGCATCACTGTATGAGGACTTAGGCCCGATGACTGTGAAATTAGCTCCAGCCAATATTGTTGGCCTTGAGTTGATAGAGGATGTAATTTTTGACAAGAGAAGATCAAGATTGTATTATGACATTCTTGCTTTTGGAATTGTTTTGCAGGATGAAAATAGCTTAGAGAAGTTGAGCTACCGTTTTTATATTTCGTACAAGGAATTGTCAAAAGAAATGTCGCGGTTGGCCCACAGTAAGGACTTAAATGAAAGGGCTCGCGTGATGTGGCAAAACAGGTATAACCCGTCTGAAGGGAAGACTTTTTTGGATGCATTTAAATTGAGACTTTTCCATGGTGTGATCAGGAAGGTTGAAAACCCTGATGATGATACCATTCAACAGATTTTTGCTAACAACGGAAGATCTTATACAGAGTCTGTATTTGCACGCTGGGAACAGGAAATGGTTCTCATGGAGAAAGAACATAACCTCTGGGAATTTTAATATTTGTTAAAAGAAATTTTAAGGCTCCGATAGGAGCCTTTTTTATTTGAAGTATATGAGCAACGTCAAAATAAGAAGTGGTGTAAAACACGATTTGCCCCGTGTACTAGAATTAATCAAGGAACTTGCAATATTTGAGAAGGCTTTGGATCAGGTCTCAAACACGATTGAGCGAATGGAAGAGGATGGTTTTGGCCCAAATCCTATCTATGGTTTTTTTGTTGCTGAGAGTGAAGATGAAATTGTTGGTTTGTCGCTTTATTATTATCGCTATTCGACCTGGAAGGGCAAGCGCCTTTATCTGGAAGATATAATCGTAACGGAAAAGGAGAGAGGCAAAGGATTGGGAAAAAAGCTGTTTGAGAGAACCATGAAATTCGCAGTAGAACAAAATTGTACAGGTATGATGTGGCAGGTATTAGATTGGAATGAGCCAGCTATTAATTTTTATAAAAAGTACGATGCCAAATTAGATGATGAGTGGATCAATGGCCACCTCGAAGCCGAGCAGATTGAGAGGTTTTTCAATAGTACAACTGAAACTAAAACTTAAGCTTCCTGTAATAATGTATTAAAGACAACGTGACGGTCTTTAAACCTAGCTCTGTGTTCTTCTACTAGAATTTTGCCATCATTATTAAGGTAGTGCACTACCTTTTCAATAGCGTCTGAGAAATACTGAATACTGTAAGAAACTGAATTCTCATCTTCATGAGTAAGCACCTTATAGATTTTGAATTCAAGAAATGCATTTGTCTGCATTACTTTGGGTAAATAATATTCCTTCATCCAAACGAGCCATTCTAATTCGATCTCTTTATCAATACCAACAGTTACATTATAAAGTAGCATACGCTTTAATTTATATAGTCCTGAAGGTACGAAAAGGTATTAGAGAGAGATCCTTTGTTAGCAATTGTTCCACGCTCAATAATTCCACCAATATCTTCAACAAGCAGAGGTTTTAATATTTTATCAATCAAGTCTCGTCCGAATTCTTCAGATGCACTTCGAGGAAGTTCGCATGGTAAATTATCCACAGCCATTACAGTGATATAATTTTGATTGCTCAAAGGTGGCTTGGTAGAATCAGTAGTTGGGTCGTAATCGTAAATTGGGTCAGGTATTGCGCTCGGCTTTTTGGTGCAAGGCACAGAACCATTAATGTCGCAGGTAATGTCAGCGACAATTCTAATTTTGAATTGTTTATCGAGCATATCTTCACGAGTGAACAGAACCGGAGCTTTCGGGTTCCAAAAAGCGCCAGCCATTAGAATGTCGCCTACCTTGGTAAACTTAGCAAAATCAGACTTGTATCGATCAGGATGTAAATGAAACTCTTCCCGATTGAACAAACCTTCATCCTTGCGTACATGATAATCTGCACTGCTTAATTGAACATAGACCGGCTCTTTAAACGTTTGTGTTAAAAAATCGTTTGCACTTACCTTCCTGATTCCGGCAGTGTCCAAAGTTTCCATCGAGCCCTTAGCTACACGACCGGCTCCGGTGAGAATTATTTTTAACGGAGGTAATTTTACTTTCTTTCTAAGCTCAAGTTTTAAATCATTAATATCAAAACATTCAAAGGCTCTGCGAAGAGTGTACTTGCTGAATCGATTTCCGTACACCCAGAGTCCGTTGTAAGCACCAACTATTCCAGCAAACCGGCCGAAGGCTACAAGCCTGTTGCCCTGAACATCCTTTAAAGCTTCATAATCAATCAACCTGATTTTCTTTCGAAGAA
>DASYTA010000316.1:0-3827 GCA_036002745.1 Cyclobacteriaceae bacterium
ACCTTGAGGAATTTCAGGTGAGTATTGTGCAGTGAATTGCGCAATGGCGTTCAACCCAATGTTCGATTCGAGAGCCGAAGTCATCCACCATCCAACATTGTTTTTCTTTGCTACCTGAATCCATTCATCGCAACCACTCAACCCACCATGAAGCATGGGTTTCAAAATAATAAAGTGTGGTTTTAGTTTTTTCAACAGTGCTTCCTTTTTCTCAGACTCACTGATGCCTATCAACTCTTCATCAAACGCAATAGGGATAGGCGACTCACGGCACAACTCTTCCATTTCCGGCAATCCCGGTTTAATGGGTTGTTCTATAGAATGTACCTGAAACCTTTTCAGGTTTTGAATCTTCTGCAGCGCCTCATCTTTTTTAAATGCTCCGTTTGCGTCCAGACGAATCTCAATATTATCACGGAAATATTTTCGTCGGATATATTGCAGCACGTCACACTCCTTTTCAAAATCGAGACCCCCTACTTTTAACTTTACACAATGGTAACCGTCACGGATTTTAATCTCCACTTGCTGAAGCATAAAATCTAGGCCACCCATCCACACCAACCCGTTGATAGGAATAGGCGTTTGCTCAGTGAATTTGTTTTTGAAAATCAAACGAGTACCACCGTTAACGAGATCAAGTAGAGCAGTTTCCAGTGCAAACGTTATGGATGAGTGTTCTCTCACAATTTTACCAGTATTAAAAAACTCTCTCATAGAGTTGATATCATCCCATCCTTTTGAAGGTAAGGACAGTTTTTTGTTTTGGATCTCTGCTACAAATTCTATTAGCGTTGCCTCAAATTCAGGAGTGAGTTCCTTACTTAAATAAGGGAGAGGACCGCACTCACCTAATCCATAGATCGTGGGCTTCGCGTCATCCCATAGCTTGATGAACCATGATGTCTTATCGAGCATGGGCCCACGCGAAGTGCGTGCCGCAAAGGCAAACTGAAATACTTGTTTATGAAGACTCGCGCAAAGCATACTGTTAATTCAAATCTTTATAAGAATCAAAATTTAAAATTTAAATCCACAATCCCAAAGATGCATCCTCTGTCTGGTCCCCGACAGAGGAGAACCTATTTTATTAAGTAATTTTGTACAACAAACATAAAAATGAAAGCAATCGCTAACGAACTAAACAAAATAGTCAGTGATTATTCTTTAAAGATCAGTGCAATTTCTGAACAAGAATTTTCAGCAAAGCCATTACCTAACAAATGGAGTAAAAAGGAAGTGCTCGGTCATTTGATCGACTCGGCTCAAAACAATTTGAGAAGGTTCGTCTGCGGACAGTATGAATCTACGCCTCCAAAGATTGTTTACGATCAGGATTATTGGGTAAAACCTAATAGCTACCAGCAAATCGATGGCAAAGAAGTAGTCGCTACTTGGAAGCTGATTAATAATAGAATTGCTACTATTCTTGAAACTATGCCTGCAAGTTCATACCCCAAAGCGTGTGATACAGGAAAGGATTCTGTTTCTCTTCACTCGTTGGAGTGGTTAGCTGATGATTATGTAAAACATTTAAAACATCATTTGAATCAGATTATCCCAAATTCATTTGATATTGTCTATCGATGACCACAAAACAAATCTACCAATGGCTTGAAGAAGTTAAGGATCCAGAGATTTCCGTATTGTCGCTAGTGGATCTTGGCGTGATCACGGTAGTTGAGGTTTCTGATAACAAGGTAAAAATTGAAATGACACCAACTTTTGTGGGTTGTCCAGCTTTGGATTATATGAAAATGGAAGTAGTGACTCTTTTAAAAAATAAAGGAGTAGAAATAGTTAACGTTGAAGTCAATTATAAAAGAGCGTGGAGTTCGGATTTGATCTCCGAGAAAGGAAGAGTTGCATTAAAAAAATACGGCTTCGCTCCTCCTCCATCGGCTCGTGTGTTTGCTGACTTGGAAGTTTTAGAAAATGCTGTTTGTCCGAGATGCAGCGGCACCAACACCGAAATGAAAAATCCATTCGGCCCTACCCTATGCCGCTCTATTTATTATTGTCATGATTGTAAGGAAGCTTTCGAGCAGTTTAAACCTGTGTAGATTTTCAAGTGGTTTTTTGTACAACTTTTTTTAGTGCTGGGCTCTTCAGCAAAGTTTGATAGACAACACAATATCGCTCCGTTAATTTCAATAATGTATCCAACTGTTCCTGCGAAGCGTCAGTATCTAATTGAAAAAACAATCGAATATCTTTAAATCCTACCGGCGATTCTTTTGAAACTCCGAGTGTGCCTTTGAAATCCAGATCGCCCTCGGCTCTAATAATTCCATTTTTGATATTTATTTCAAGCGAAGTGGCTACCGCCCCAAGCGTAACGCCCGCACAGGCTACCAATGCCTGAAGCAACATATCACCCGAGCAAACTTGCAAGCCACTCCCGCCTGTAGCTGGATGAAGGCCTGCCTTAACAAGAGCTTTGCCAGTGTCAACGCTGCATGATATGTCTGCATTTAGGTTTCCTTCTGCCTTCAATGTAATTAATGCGGCCGCAGGGTTGATTTTATAGTTTTCCTTTTTTGGGTTTTGAATTGCCCTCAACTCATCTTTATTCATGGTATGAATTATGCTAGACAATCTACATAAACATTTTGAATTTAAGTCTTCACATTTATAGCTTGACAGCAAAAAAGAATTTGAAGAACTTTAAACCGTTATTAATATCTATTGTCCAACAAAGACCGTTTAAATAGTTATCTAAACAACAAATGAGAACTCAATTTCTAGTGATGGCTTTAGTCTTGAGTATCAATTTCCTTTACGCTCAGGAAAAAACATTTGTAAAAGAGTACACTTACAAAGCTAGCGAAGCCGACAGTCGTGTTTCCTGCCGTGCTATCGCCACCAATCAGTTGAGGTCAATGTTATTAAACGAATTAGGAGTCTACGTTGAAAGCAATCAGCTGCTGAAGACAGATGAAGTTGCAGGCAAAAACACGCAAGACTTTATTGAAAACATTTCAACAATCAGCGCAGGAATCACTAAGCTCAACATTTTGGGCGAAACCTGGAATGGCGAAACGTTTTGGATGAAAGCTGCTATCACGGTAGATACCACAAGCCTTCAAGAATCGCTAAAACGAATTAGTCAGGATCATCAAAAAGTAAAAGAGCTGGAAGATTTGAAAAAGCGACTCGACGATGCCAATCAAAAATTAGCGGAGCTAACCGATTCATTAAACGAGCAAAAAGAAATTAATGCCAAATCCGCACTGGCAGAAAAATATAATAACAAAGTAAACGAGATCAGTGCATCTAATTCGATGTACACCGCCAAAGCAAAATTTGAATCGAATGATTACCAAGGATCAATTGAGGAGTTCAACAAAGTAATTGCACTTGATCCCACTTATGCATTAGCCTATGCATATCGCGGACATGCTAAAGTCAAGCTTGGAAATTATGCCGACGCCATTCAAGATTTTAATAAAGCCGTTGAACTTAGACCAAAGTTTGATGCGGCTTATCTTGATCGTGGTTATGCCAAAAACTTTTCCGGCGATTACCAAGGTGCGCTTTCAGATTTTACCAAAGCAATTGAAATCAGTCCCACCTATGCCAATGCGTATACAAGTCGTGGCGAAATAAGATTGAAACTAAAAAACTATCAAGCTGCTATCAATGATTTTGATATGGCTATTCGATACAGACCTAATTATGCTCTAGCATATTTTAGCCGTGGCATTGCCAAAAATTGGTTGGGGCAAAAGGATGCTTGTTCTGACTGGAACAAAGCAGCACAACTTGATTACACAGAAGCTTTCGATCAGCTCAAGAAATATTGTAAGTAACTTAAAAGGCCAAAG
>DASYTA010000317.1:0-4312 GCA_036002745.1 Cyclobacteriaceae bacterium
TAGCTTTCAATGCATCGTATATCGCAGCGCTTACATAGCTATATGCTCGTGCTGCATAAGGAGGATTTGAAAAAGGGAATTGTGGATCAGCAAACGGATTATTTGCGTCAGGCGCAATATAAGTTCCGTTAGAAAGTGGTGCCGGTGGTAAATTATATTTTGCTACCAGTTCACGGAAGATTTGGTTCCAACGCAACACACCTCCAACACTCCAGTACTCAATAGCTTTTTGTTGGCTTGAAGTCAGCGCACTCTGAAGGTTTTTAATGGTAGCCAACTCTGTCTTGTAAGCGAGGCTTGCCGTATCAGCAGGTGCCGGAACTGTAGATGGAGTTGTTGCTGCATATTTAGTATAAGAAGTGACATAAACTGGTAGCCATGTTCCGGCATTGGCATCAACACTGGTTGGTTGCAAAGGAGTGAGCCCTTCGGTATTGTTAACTTCTTTATTACAACTAACGACTATCGTAAAAGCTGTTATAAAGAAAAGGGCGATATAGAATTTAATAGTGTTCATATCTTTTATAATTATTGAGCATTAGAAAAATTAAGTGTGTACATGAGTCCCGCGTTGATCGTAGTACTTTGACCAACATTGCGACCTGCTACAGTGTAACTACCCCAGGCTCGCGCCGCAAGGTTTTTTACTTGAGGAATAGCATATAAAAAAGAGGCGCCTATTTTAGAATAATTCATTTGGTTTGATGCGAAAGGCATGTCTTGCCTGCGAATGTCTCCACCTCCCAGCGTGTTTTGCTGAGTGTAAAATAATTCAGCATGCCAATTGGCTTGATGATAACCCGCTCTTACAATAAAGTCAAATTGATCATACATCTGCACTTCATCGGTGTTATACATTTGGCCATTCGTATAATAACTTGGCCGGTCTAAAGTAACGTTACTTCGCCAAGTATAGGCAGCAGACCCGGTGAACACCCAAACTTTTTTCAGTGCATAAGTGCCCGTTAGTCGGCCTGATAAATTTTTGCTACTCAAGCCAATAGATAAAGGAAGAAAATCAGGTGTATAATTAGTTGTAGGCATAGAGTAAGATCCCAAAGCAAAAAGGCGAATATTATTTTGGCCCCATTCTTTATTGAAATAATTGTACTTAGCTGCAATGGTTAAATCCTGGAAGCCTTGCATGCTGTGTAAAGTTCCACTGCTAGCTTTGGTCCAGATGTATGGAAGCATACCGATGAGAGTTACTTTTTCTGAAAGACCATAAACACCCATCCATGTCGCTGCCTGCGTAGTGAGGGTGCCAATGTTTTGATTCTCCCGTTTCAATGTTCCTTCCCAGTAATTACTCCAACTATCAGTGGTGTAGAACAAGCCATTGCCTAAAGCCTTTTTGGGAGTCATCATTCCGTCTGTGATCATGGGAGTTTGTGCACTAAGGCAACCCCACGAAAACAGTATTATACCTATAGATAAAATTTTTTTCATAGTCGTTTATAAAATGATTGAATAGCAAGACACACGGCTAACAATGGTAGCATGCTCATGCCGAATTTGATTTTAATAAGATGCCATCACAGCGAAAGCTGTGATTAAGCATTTAAGAAAGGGGGGAGAATTTTGGAGGGTATTTTATCTTGCTCGAGTAAAACGAGAAAGAGTGAATAGCTAATTCATTAAAAGGGACGCATTCCTTCCAGCCACTGGTATCGCTCTCAATGGAGATACCGCTATTAAGATAGTCTTTTATAATTGAGTAATTGAGTTTAGTTCCTTGTTGCTTCGCATTGAACGGACGATCCGTAAATGTTTTGACGTAATCAGCCAACACGTGGTTTATCTTCTGGGATTTTGTGTCTTTTACACACACAATGTAGAGCGTGTCTTTAGATAGTTTTTGTTTCACCAGCCGATATACCTCTCCTTGATTTTCAAACTCCCCTGATACGCGATGAAAGTCTTGATCTTCCACAGAATAAGGAAGCGTCATAGGAATTCTAAAAGTGATTGCTTCCGAAGTTGAATAGTTATCCTCATCCAATGCCAAGTTGGCTTCTGAAGCGAATTTAAACTGTAATCCAAGGAGAATGCCATAGAGGCCCACAGCATTTAGCAGGAATAGAATCAGGATGCTTAGGGTAGCCGCTCTCTTCATAGACTAAGTAAAGATCAACTTTAAAATGGATTTACACAACTAAGTCGCACCAATCAATTCTGTTTTTTTGCGTAAAGTGTTTTAATTGATGCTAGTTGTATCGCTTAAAGGAAATAAATTTGCTAAGATGTCCTTACAAGAAAAGAAGTGATGCGGCACTCAATTAAAGCTGACCTTATTCAAATCCTCGCGATAGCGTTGTTCATGTTCTCCTGCGAGGAGAACAAACAACAACTGAGTGATTCCCCAACTCTTTTTACAAAGGTTTCTTCCGATCATTCTCACATTACTTTTAGCAACGACCTGAAGTACGACTCTAAGTTTAATATCTACTCTTACCGGAATTTTTATAGCGGTGGAGGTGTCGCGTTGGGCGATGTGAATAATGACGGATTGCTTGATATCTATTTTTCAGGCAATCAAACCTCAGATAAATTATACATCAATAAAGGAAATTTTGTTTTTGAAGATGTCACAGAAAAAGCTGGTGTTGTTGGCAAGCGTGCATGGTCAACAGGTGTGAGCATGGCCGATATTAATGGAGACGGTTGGCTCGACATTTATCTCTGTAATTCCGGTAACATAGAAGGCGATGATAAAGAGAATGAACTTTTCATCAACAATGGTAATCTAACTTTTACAGAACGAGCTGAGGAGTATGGTGTGGCAGACAAAGGATATTCAACGCACGCTGCATTTTTTGACTACGACAAGGATGGCGATCTTGATATGTACATTTTGAATAATTCATATCAGGCCATCGGTAGTTTTAATCTGCAAAAGAACGAGCGCGATAAAAGAGATCCACTTGGTGGTCATAAACTATTACGAAACGACAAGGGACATTTTGTAGATGTGAGTGAGCAGGCAGGAATATATGGAAGTGTTATTGCCTTTGGTTTAGGTGTAACAGTCGGGGATATTAATAAAGATGGCTGGCCGGATATTTATGTGTCCAACGATTTTTTCGAACGCGACTATCTTTACATCAATCAACATGACGGAACTTTTAAAGAAGACCTTCCTCAACAGATGAAAAGCATTAGCGGTGCATCGATGGGTGCCGACTTGGCGGATTTTAATAATGACGCTTACCCTGATCTGATTGTGACCGAAATGTTGCCACAAGATAATGCCCGAGTAAAAACGGTGACCACATTTGATAACTGGGATCGATATCAATACAATGTAACTAACAATTATCATCATCAATTCACACGGAATATGCTCCAGTTAAATAATGGAGACAATACTTTTAGCGAGATAGGAAGACTTGCTCAAGTAGAAGCGACTGACTGGAGTTGGGGTGCTTTAATGTTTGATGCCAACAATGATGGGCTGAAAGATATTTTTGTTGCTAATGGAATTTATCAGGATCTCACCAACCAGGATTTTTTACAGTATGCCAGCAGTGAAGAATTTGTGAGATCGGTAATAACAAGAAGAGACGTGGATTTTAAAAAACTCATTGATATTATTCCGTCCAACCCAATTCCAAATTTCTTTTTTAAAAATAATGGTAGCTATCAATTTTCGAATTCGTCGAAAGAGTGGGGCACAGATCAGCCTGGTTTTTCTAACGGCAGTGCTTATGGTGATTTAGATAACGATGGAGATTTAGACCTAGTTGTCAATAATGTAAACATGCAGGCTTTTGTTTATCGCAATGAAGCGAATAAACTCTATCCTGATAATCACTATTTAAAGTTTATCCTTCAAGGAGAAAACGGAAACACCTCTGCATTAGGAACTCAAATTACTGTTGAGACGAAAGGTGGAAAATTTTATTTAGAGCAAATGCCAATGCGAGGTTTTGAAAGCACGGTAGACAATAGGCCTAATTTTGGTTTAGGATCTACAATGGTTGCAGATAAAGTTCGCATTAAATGGCCAGATGGGATGGTGACTGAACTTGATTCTGTAAAGACGAGTCAAACGTTGGTTGTACAACAGAAAAGCGGAAAGCCTGAAGTGCGTGGAAGAATGGAGAAAAAGAAAATGCTTTTTCAATTGCAATCAAATCAGGAGTTAGGTATTGACTTCAAGCATACGGAAAATGAATTCGTTGACTTTGATAGAGACCGGCTTACCTATTTCATGCTGAGCACTCAAGGCCCCAAAATCAGTGTTGCCGATGTGAATAACGATGGTGATCAGGATTTTTATATTGGAGGTGCCAAAGACCAAGCTGGAGAA
>DASYTA010000318.1:0-1872 GCA_036002745.1 Cyclobacteriaceae bacterium
AAATTCCTGCATTGCCTCAAGCAAGGCAGATTGTGTTTTGGGTGACGTGCGGTTGATCTCATCAGCCAAAATGATATTCGCAAAGAGAGGGCCTTTGTTAAATTTAAAAATGCGCTTGCCTGTGGTGTGATCTTCTTCAAGAATTTCTGTTCCAATTATGTCCGAAGGCATAAGATCAGGAGTGAATTGAATTCTTCTGAAACGAAGATCGATTGCTTCAGAAAGACTTCGGATCATCAATGTTTTTGCCAATCCTGGAACACCTTCTAAAAGAGCGTGACCCCCAGCCAGAAAAGTGATCAACAATTGATCGATAATTTCATCCTGCCCAACAATTACTTTCTTTATTTCTTGCTTTAACTTATTTAAGCTTGAAATGATTTGCTGAACGGATTGTTCAACTTCTTTTAAATTACTCATGAATTTATTTTTAAAATGTCAACAGGCTACAGTCTACGGTCGACAGTGGACTGTTTAACTTGTAAGTGCATACATAACAATGTTTATACTGAACCTGGTATTATCGATTCTGTAAAAACGTTTATTTCTAAAATCATAATCCCACTCACAACCATAATCTTTGTTGCTATAGAGAACGCCAATTTTATTCTTGATCTCAATAGCCTTTAAATAATTATGCACGATGTCATCTCCCCAGCCATTAAGTTCTTGCGAAGTAGTCGGGGGTCCATCAAAATGAAAAAAACAATTGTATATCGAGTGATTGTTTGGAATTTTCTTCAATGAACCTTTTCCAAAGATTTGCTCCATTTGTGTTTCGAAAGATTTGGCAAACAAACCGTCAATATCATGATTGCAATCGTCCACAAACACAAACCCTCCGTTTTTCACATATTTTTCAAAGTTCTCTTTTTCTTTAGCAGTAAACTCCACCAGTTTATGCCCACTCAAGTAACACAGTGGACAACGAAAAATTTCATCGCTGCTTAATGCGACTATATTTTCCCTCGTCTCAATTTCGATCGTGGTGTATTCAATCAACGAGTTTAAAACATTAGCCGGCATGCGTTGATCTACTTCCCAATCGCCTGATTCGTACTGTAATCTCGTGAAGAAAAATTTATTAGCCTCAGGCATTTTAACGCAAGTTCTGATCTATTGACTAAAGTGTACTTTAAATTTATACAAACGGATTTTACAAATGATCTCAATCGTTTTCCTTAAAATAATAATCCCCGAACGGGCCGGGGATTATTAAATAAAATTCAGAGTGAATTAGACTGCATCCGACAAACTCGTGAATGTAAAGTCACGAACTTTGAGAGGAGGCAAAAGATAGTTGTTGTTAGACTCCTCACTCACAGTTCGTTCGGTAATGCCAATCTCCTCGAGATTATTAAGCATGATCACCGGACTTTCGTTGAAGCGGAAATTTTTAACTGGATATAAAATTTTTCCATTTTCGATGTAGAAAGTCCCATCACGTGTTAGCCCAGTGAGCAAGAGTGACTGTGGGTCAACATCGCGGATATAGTAAAGACGAGTAACTAAAATTCCTTTTTTAGTTCCAGCAATTAATTCCTCGAGCGTTTTTGTTCCGCCTTGCATAATGGCAGAATCAGGGCCAGGAATTGCTTTCACGCCTTTCTTCTCAGCCCAGTAACGCGAGTAAGAAAGATTTTTTACAACGCCTTTTTCAATCCATGTGATTTTTTCTTGGGGCCTTCCATCACCAGTCCATGTGCTGGTTGGTAAGTCTGGATTCAAAGGATCAGAATATACATTAACTCTCTCATCAACCAACTTTTCTCCAAGCCTGGTTTTTCCGCCGGGTAAACTCAAAAAGCTGCGACCTTCATCAGCTTGCCTTGCATCAAGGCCTCCGAAAATTCTTTCGAGCAAAACAGCAAC
>DASYTA010000319.1:0-1591 GCA_036002745.1 Cyclobacteriaceae bacterium
AGCAAATAAATTCTTGACCATTATTTTATTTCGCATTATCGTAAGCAACCAGTGCTTCAAAACACACAAAGCGGTAGCCGCACCCGAAAGTTATGTGGTCTTTTTATTTATAGAAGGATTAACTAATGACTTTTCAATCAAGCACTTTACCTCATGATATTTACCTCCTTAAAGCTGGGCTGAATCGCGAGCAACTGACATCTTCGATTAGCCGCTGTCTTTGCCAAACAGAAGCGTTAGCTGTTATAGCGACTTTCATAGACACAGAAGCCGTTGGACTTGACACCATCAATCATTACTTTTGGACACTCAGCGGTTTGATTCAAGAAACACGATGGCTGTATGAGCATTTAATCACTAAATATTAACATATGTCTGTATTGACTAAGGATAAATTATGGGCAAACAAATAAAAGCTGGTAATCATGTTATTGTTTTTAAAGATAAAAAAATACGTCGTGTATTACATGAAGACGCATGGTGGTTTTCTGTAATTGATGTTATTCAAGCGTTAACGGATAGCTCTAATCCTCGAGATTATTGGTACAAAATGAAAACAAGAGTGCAAGATGAAGAAGCTTTGGAACTGTCGACATTTTGTCGACAGTTGAAATTAGAGGCTCCTGATGGAAAAATGAGAGAGACTGATTGTGCAAATACAGAAGGTATGTTTCGTATTATTCAATCAATACCTTCTCCAAAAGCAGAACCATTCAAACGTTGGCTAGCCAAAGTGGGTTATGAGCGTGTGCAAGAAATCGAGGACCCAGAGTTAGCTTCTCAGCGTGCGCGTGAAATATATAAAGTTAAAGGCTACGATGATGCATGGATTGAAAAAAGAATGCGCGGTATTCAAATTCGCGAAGAGTTAACGGATGAATGGAAAAATCGCAATGTGGGAGGAGAGACGGAATATGCGATTTTAACCGCCGAGATTTCTAAAGCAACGTTTGGGCTGACGCCATCTGAATATAAAAATCTTAAAGGATTAAAGCGTGAAAATTTGCGCGATCACATGACAGATCTTGAATTGATTTTTACTATGCTTGGCGAAGCATCTACCACAGAGATTGCGCGTGAGGAAGATGCGCAGGGATTTGAAGAAAATCATTCTGCTGCATGCTCGGGCGGTGAGGTAGCAGGAAATGCTAGAAAAGATTTAGAAAAGCGAACAGGGAAAAAAATAACAACCAAGAAGAATTATTTGGAGCAGACACAAAAGCAGGCTAAGAAAAAAGAGATTGTTTAATTTCAAAAAATTAATTTTTTTGATGTTACATCAAAACCTATTGTAGTATATTTTTTTATATATTTATTCAACAAGGGAGAAAACAATGGAAGTTAAGGATCAAAAAAATACAAATGATTCGAACATGAGAGTGCATCCATGGCGAAGATGTGGAGTAGGAAAACATTTAGTTCGAGAGCATGTTGTTCACGTCCATCCAAGCAAAATACATGCTGATGGTGAGAATGCAATTTGGCGTGAGTACTGCGCAAAAAACCCACTTCGAAAAGATGAACTGTCTTATGCTGAAATTGAACATATTAATAATTCTCATTTTTCTGGATTAGAGGGGCCACCAGCAGC